>DAOVIY010000009.1 GCA_030673525.1 bacterium
GTAGTGCAGGCAATGATAGTGCAACCTGTAATTAATTTAAGTAGATATTTATGAATGTGAAAATTTATTCTACTCCTGGATGTCCGTGGTGTAATGTTGCTAAAGGTTTTTTTAAATCACATAATATAGATTTTCAAGATATTAATGTAAGCATTGATGAAAAAGCTGCTCAGGAGATGATAAAAAAGAGTGGACAAATGGGAGTACCAGTTATAGAAATTGATGATAAAATCGTTATTGGTTTTAATAAGCCGGTTTTAGAGAAAATCTTGGGTATTAATAAAATTGAAGATGAGAAGAAAAACAGCACCTAATTCAGGCGCTGTTTTTCTTCTTTGAATGACTGAGATTAATTGTGGTATAATTAAGCAGTTTAAAAAGCATGAAAGGGAGATTTATTTATTCAGCGGTTTTGATTATAGTTGCTCTTGGGCTAGTCCTTTGGGGAGTTCCTTTAACGCTTTTTACTCCTAAGAAAGTGCCATCTACAACTTCAACAACTCAGCCTGATGTTGATGATGAATTAACTAATATTACTATGGAAAAAAAGATTTTAATGGTAGTGGCTCTTAAAGATTTTCGTCATGAGGAATATTTTATTCCTAAGGAAATTTTAGAAAAAGCTGATTTTTCTATTGATACAACCAGCACTGAAAAAGGAATAGCTGTAGGGTCTCAAGGAGACGAAGCAATTATTCATATTGGGCTAGATGAAATTAATTTGGAGAATTATAAAGCGGTTATTTTTTGTGGAGGATCTGGTATGGCTAATGAATTAGATAATCAAAATTTTCATAAATTAGCCAAAGATTTTTACGAGAATAATAAAATAGTGGCTGCAATTTGCGTTGCGCCAGTTATTTTAGCTAAAGCCGGAATTCTGGAAGATAAAAAAGCGACTGTTTGGTCATCTGCATTGGATCAAAGTTTGATAAAAGATTTAGAAGAAAATGGGGCAACATATGAAGATAGTCCAGTGGTAATGGATAATAAGATTATTACTGCCAATGGTCCTGATGCAGCTGAGGAATTTGGAAAGGCAATTAAAGAATTGCTAAGTAATTAGTAATTAAGTAATTTAATTTTTTAAAAACATGCGTATTAGTATAAATGGTTTTGGAAGAATAGGCAGGGCATTTTTTCGATTGGCGTTTGAAGAACCTGAAATTCAAATAGTCGCAATTAATGATTTGGCTGATTTAGAAAATTTAGCCTATCTTTTGAAAAATGATACAGTCTACGGAAAATTTGATAAAAAAATTGAAAAGCAAGGAAAGTTGCTTGTTATTGATGGTAAGGAAATTCCATTTTTTCAGGAAAAAGACCCAAAAAATCTTCCATGGGGAGATTTGAAAGTTGATTTAGTAGTAGAAGCTACTGGAGCATTTAGTGATTATGTTAAAGCTAAAGTGCACATAGAAGCTGGTGCAAAAAAAGTTATTATTACTGCTCCTGCAAAAGGAGAGGAAGATAAGCAGGGGAAGACAGTTTTGATAGGGATAAATGATGAAGATTTGGCAAAATTCGATATTATTTCTAATGGTTCTTGTACAACTAATGCTGTAGCGCCGGTTATGAAGATTTTACAAGAAAAAATTGGAATTAAGAAAGCCGTTCTTAATACAATTCATGCTTATACTTCCACTCAACGCTTAGTAGATGGCCCTAATTCAAAAGATTGGAGAAGGGGAAGAGCAGCTAGTCAAAATATTGTTCCTTCTAGCACCGGAGCAGCTAAATGTGTTGGCAAGGTCATGAAAGATTTAGGCGGGAAATTTGATGGCATAGCTTTGAGGGTGCCGGTTGTTTGTGGCTCTATTGCTGATATTACTTTTGTTTCCGAGAAAGATACTTCTGTAGAAGAAATTAATAAGATTTTTAAAAAAGCATCAGAAGAGGAAAGCTGGAAAGGTATTGTAGAGGCAACAAATGAACAATTAGCTTCTTCTGATATTATTAAAACCATTGCTCCTGCGATAGTTGATTTAAGTTTTACTAAAGTAGTAGATAAAGATTTAGTAAAGATTTTAGTTTGGTATGATAACGAATGGGCTTATTCATGGACATTACTTCAGCAGATTAAAAAGTTGTTGTCAGGTAACAATTAGTAATCAATAAATAACAAATTAGCAATGATTTATTTAGGAGCTGATCATCGCGGATATAATTTAAAAGAAGAACTTAAGAAATTTTTAGAACAGGAAAAAATCAAATTTCAGGATTTGGGTAATTTGGAATATGACGAAGAAGATGATTATCCTGATTTTGCAACAAAAGTTGCAGAGAAAATATCCCCTGGTTTTAAAAAAGATCAAGGTCTTCTTATTTGCGGAACAGGTATTGGAATGAGTATTGTGGCCAATAAGTTTAAAGGAGTAAGGGCGGGTCTTTGTCTCTCTGGTTATATGGCAAAAAGAGCCGTTGAAGAAGATGATATTAATATTTTATGTTTAGCAGCTGATATTACTGATACTAGAACTAGTGAAAAGATTATTAAAGAATGGTTGAAGTCAAAATTTAAAAATGAAAAACGTCACAAAAGAAGATTAAAGAAAATTGCTAATTTGTTAAATTGATATTTGATATTTATTAATCGTTAATTGTTCTATAATTATGCCTAAACTTATACCTGTTATTAATACTAAAACAACACAAAAGCTTAAAGAAAGAATTAGATTATTAAAAGATTTTGATGGAATTTTTCAGATTGATATAGCTGATGGTAAATTTACTCCCTGGAAAACATGGAATAGTCCGGAGATTTTAAAAAAAATCAAGAAAATAAAAGGAAAATTTGAGTTACACTTAATGGTTTTTAATCCTGAGCAGGTTTTGCCTGATTGGTTGGAAACTTTTCCAAGGAGAGTCATTGTTCATTATGAGGCAATAAAAGATTTTTCTTATATCTACGAGCTTTGTCATAAAAATGGAGTAGAATTGGGCATTGCCATTAATCCAGGAACTCCATTTAATGTCCTTGATCAATATTTAAAGAAGATAGATATTGTTGTTGCATTAGGAGTAACCCCAGGTCCTTCTGGTCAGAAATTTGAATGGTTTGTGCTGGATAGAATTCAGCAATTTAAAACAAAATATCCTAAGATTTTATGTGAGATAGACGGTGGGGTAAATGAAGAAAATTTAGAAGAAATTAAAAAATCAGGCGTGAATTTTGTGGGAATTGGTTCAGCTATTTTTGAAGCAGAAGATCCCATAGAAAGAATTTCATATTTTAAAAAAAGTCTGAACGATAAGTAATTAAAGATAATTTATTCTTGCTTTTTTAGGGATTTTTCGTTAGAATAGGTAAACAATATGGCAGATTTAACCTTAAAAGTAAAAAAAAGGATTGTTTTTGGTAAACAGAATAAGCTCCTTCGGGAGCAAGGTTTTATTCCGGCTGTTCTTTACGGAAAGAAAACTCCAACTTGTTCCTTGCAGGTAAATGCTCAAGATTTTAAGGATGTTTATAAAGAAGCAGGAGATACGGATATAATTGATTTAATAATTGAGGATGAGAAGAAAAAACAGACAAAAAGCGTTTTAGTTCAAAATGTTAGCAGTCATTTTTTAGATGGTTCATTTCTTCATGTAGATTTTTTTGAAGTGGAAATGGATAAGTTGATAACAGCCCATATTCCTATTAATTTTACTGGCGAATCACCAGCTGTGAAACTTGGCGGAGTTTTGGTTAAACCAACAAGCGAAATAGAAGTTGAAGCCTTACCAATGGATATTCCTCACGAAATTATTGTTGATATTTCCTCACTCACGGATTTTGATCAGACACTTTATATCAAGGACATTGATTTTCCTCCAAAAGTAAAGGTTTTGATTGATGAAAATACGCCTGTAGTCACTGTAAATACTCCAATTACAGAAGAAGAGCTTGAAAAAGAACTTGGAGAAGCTAAAACTGTAGAAGAGGTAGAGGTAGAAGGTGAAGAGAAAGAAGAAGAGGAAGAAGGGGAAGAAGGCGGAGAAGTTAAAAAAGAAAAAGAAGAAAAAGAAAAGGAGAAAGTTTCTGAAAGTGATGATTCTAAAAAAGATAGCGATAAAAAGTAGTAGTAAAATCTTTAAAATGATTATTAAGTCTATTTCTAGAAAGAGGGTTCAAGATATTTTCTTTTCTTTTAAAAAAGAAATTGTAGGGAACAAAAGAAGAATACTTATCTCGCTTTTTCTTTCTAAAGGACAAAAAATAACAAGACAAAGATTTGTTTCGTTACTAATTTTTTCCTTTTTCCTTTTTTCTATTATTCAATCCAGCGTAACAGCGCCAATTTTTTTTCAATCAAAAGAAGCAGAAGCTTTATATGATGAAGAACGTGCTAAATTAGAGGAAGAATTAGAAGCGGTTGAAAAAGAAATAGCAGGGTATGAAAGATTAATAGTTACAACAAAACAAGAGAAACAAACTCTCCAAAACAAAATTAATGAATTAAGGAGCAGAGCGTCAAAATTAAGCCTTCAGATTAAATCAGCCAATCTTAATTTAGAGTATCTTAATGTAAGGATTGACGAAACGACAACTTCTATTATTAAAACTACTGATAAAGTAAGCGCGACTAAAGAAAATTTAGCAAATGCTCTACAATCTTTTTATCAACTAAAGCAGGTGTCGCTCTTGGAAATACTGTTAGGATCAGGAACAATAAGTGAGTTTTTTGATTATTCCAATGCCCTTAATAATATTCAAGAAAAAATTCAAGAAAGTATTGAAGAGCTTGGAGCCTTAAAATTAACTTTGAATAAACAAAATCAGGAGTTAGGTAGTGATAAGGATGAAACACAAAAATTATTAGCAATGCAATTACTTCAGAAAAGTGATCTAGAAAAAACAGAGGATGAAAAGGTTAGTCTTTGGCATATTACTGATGGAAACGAAGATAAGTATCAGCAAATGTTATCTGAATCAAGACAAAAAGCGAATGAGATTAGAGCACGTATTTATCAGTTAATTGGAGTAAAAACTCAAGTTACTTTTGGTGAAGCATTAGAAATAGCTAATTGGGTAAGTAGTCGTACAGGAGTAAGGCCAGCTCTTCTTTTAGCCGTTTTAACTCAGGAATCTAATTTAGGACAAAATGTAGGGACTTGTAATCGCCCTGGAGATCCTCCAAGTAAAAGTTGGCGAGAGATTATGAAACCGAGTAGAGATCAACAACCATTTTTACAAGTTTGCAGGGAGTTAGGGTTAGATCCTAATATAACCCCAGTTTCTTGTCCAATGTTTAGAAGCGGGCAACAAATTGGTTGGGGTGGAGCAATGGGACCAGCTCAATTTATTCCTTCAACATGGATGGCATATAAAGATCAAGTATCTAAAATGACAGGTAATAATCCTGCAAATCCTTGGGATATTAGAGATGCTTTTGCTGCTGCTGCTTTGTATTTATCCAGATGGGGGGCAGCAAAGCAAACAAGGGATGCAGAATGGCGGGCAGCGATGATTTATTTTTCTGGATCTACTAATACACGTTATCGCTTTTACGGAGATAATGTATTGGCGATAGCTGATAGGTATGAAAGGGATATTTCTTATCTTAAAGAATTAGCCAGGCGTTAAAAATTTAAAATTAAAAATTCGTTATTATTATGTCTCAATGTTATTTTTGTCTTCAAAATCAAAAAGAAATAGATTATAAAGATGTGGAAATCTTGAAGCGCTTTATTTCCAGCCAGATGAAGATTTATCCTCAAAGAAAAACTAATTTATGTGCTAAGCACCAGCGTTTATTAAAAAAAGCTGTAAAAAGAGCCAGAGTAATGGGTCTTTTACCTTTTATTAACTATTAGATATTGTAATGGATAATAAGAAAAGATTTAGTTCGCCAAGTGGTAAGTCATTTAGTTATAAGGAACTTGTGAAAGAGCTTCTTTTTTATATTAAATCTGATCCTATGGAAAAATATAAAGTTGTGATCGGAACAGATTCTGCTAATCATGGGACAACAGATTTTGTTAGCGCGATTGTTGTTTATCGTGTCGGACATGGAGGAAGATTTTTTTGGCGAAGAGTTACCCAAAAAAAGATTAATAGTTTGAGAGCAAGAATTTATCAGGAAGTGATGATTTCTTTGAAATTGGCCGAAGAAATTCTGTTTAATTTATCTCAAAATAAAAATATTAATTTTGATTTTGAAGTTCATGTAGATATTGGTTCTAAAGGGAAAACAAAAGAGATGCTTCAAGAAATAATTGGTATGGTTAGAGGTTCTGGTTTTAATGTTAAGACTAAGCCTGAATCTTATGGAGCTTCTAAGGTAGCAGATAGATATACATAGAAAGAGAAAAGCAAAAAAGATTATTTAAAATGGGGCCTTATCAATAGCCCTTTTTTATGTTAAAATAAATTTGATCAAGTACTTAATTTGAGTATATGGCATTAGGATAAATCTTTTATAATGAGTAAAAAGAAGAGAAAAGAATTAAAAATCAATTTTTTAGAGGGAGGAAAAGAAATCTTTAAAAAGATAATTCCCGAGACCTCTTTAAATGTAGAGATTAAGAACAGTATTTATGCGATTCTCTTTTTATGTTTAGCTTTGATTTTAATATTAAGTTCCTTAAATCTAGCTGGTCCTATAGGAAGAGGAGTATTTATGCTTTTTGATTATCTTTTTGGATGGGGATATTTTGTTTTACCAATTCTTTTTTTATTAATATCATTTATTTTTTCCCGTTCTTTATCTGAAAAAATTAATCTTACTGCTTTTACATTTCAGGGATGTTTTTTTATACTACTTTCAATCCTTTCCCTTCTTGAGATTTTTGCCAATGGCAAGGGTGGTATGGTTGGTGCTATAGGTGCTTTACTAAAAAATTATTTGGGGTTTTGGCCCACTTTGATTATATATATAGCTATTTTAGTCTCGGGATTTTTATTGGTTTTAAACATTCCTCTTAGATTTTCGAGAAAGGGTAAAGAAGAAGAAGAGGCAGAGATTTCTTCTTTTCTAGAGCCCATAGAAGAAGAAGTAATTTCTGAATCAGAAGGAATAATTGAAGAAATTTCTGATAAAGAAGAAAAAGACAAAGAAGCCAAATCAGAAAAGAAAATGAGCGCCTTTATAAGGTCAAAAAGTAGCTACAAATTTCCATCATTAGGCTTATTGGAAACTGACAATATTCGTCCTCGCGCTGGTGATATTAGGGCTAATGCCAATATTATTAAAAGAACTCTTCAAAACTTTGGAATTGATGTTGAAATGGGAGAAGTAAATGTAGGGCCAACAGTTACTCAATATACTTTTAAGCCGGCTGAAGGTGTAAAACTTTCCAGTGTTACTGCGCTTCAAAATGATTTAGCTTTAGCCTTAGCAGCCCATCCATTACGCATAGAGGCTCCTATTCCTGGAAGATCATTAGTTGGTATTGAGGTTCCCAATAAATCCATTGCATTAGTTCGTTTGGGAACTTTATTAAAAGAAAGCAATTTTCAAAAAACCGTTTCGTCATTATCTTTTGCATTAGGCAGAAATGTAAAAGGCGAAGCATTGTTGGCGGATTTGAGTAAAATGCCACATCTTTTAATAGCTGGTTCTACAGGTTCGGGAAAATCTGTATGTATTCATGGTATTCTTTCATCTTTTCTTTTAAAAAATTCTCCGGAAATATTAAGATTAATTTTGATAGACCCTAAGAGGGTTGAACTTTCTCATTATAATGAGATCCCACATCTTTTGACGCCAGTTATTACTGACTATAAAAAAGTGCTTCCAGCGCTTCGTTGGGCTACAAATGAAATGGAAAGAAGGTATAATTTGCTTTCTGAATATAAAAGCCGTGACATTGAAGGGTATAATCAAAAAGTTCTGGCAAACAAGGAAATGCCATTACCATATATAGTAATAATTATTGATGAATTAGCTGATTTAATGGTGCGTTATGGCCGTGATTTAGAGGGTTTAATAATTAGAATTGCACAAATGGCTCGGGCCACAGGAATTCATCTTATTGTTTCTACACAAAGGCCGTCAGTGGAAGTAATTACTGGTTTAATTAAAGCAAATATTACAGCGCGAATTGCTTTTCAAGTAGCTTCGCAAGTAGATTCTCGAACCATTTTGGATATGGCTGGAGCAGAAAAACTTTTAGGCAGCGGGGATATGCTTTATCTTGCTCCTGATTCTTCCAAACCACGGAGGATTCAAAGCGCCTATGTCTCAGAAGAAGAGGTTAATAAATTAGTAACTTTTATTATTGAAGAGTCAGGGATTGAAGAAGAAAATGGTTTATCCGAGGATTTGCAAGAATTTATAGAGGGCTCACCATCTTCTGGAAGCATTAGTTTTGAAGGATTAGATAAAGTAGCAGAAGATGAATTATATCCAGATGCTTATGATATAGTGGTGCAAGCTGAAAAAGCATCAGCCTCTTTGTTACAAAGAAGATTACGAATTGGTTATGCAAGAGCTGCCAGACTTTTAGATATTTTAGAAGCAAAGGGAGTAGTTGGACCGGTTAATGGGGCTAAGCCAAGAGAGGTATTTGTCAAAGCAAAGAAGGAAAATTAATTTCCCTAATAAAAAATTATGAATGATAAAGAAAGTTTATTGTGCGGTGCTTTTTTAAAAAAAATGCGCCAGGAAAAAGGATGGTCTTTAGAAAAGGTTTCTGAAGAAACAAAAATTTTATTATCTATACTTAAAGATTTAGAAAATGATGAATATGAGAATTTACCACCGCCGATTTATTTGAAGGGGGTGATAAAAAAATATGCCAATTTTCTAAAATTAGACAAGGAAAAAGTTCTTGGGTTTTATCAAAAAAGCAATGGGAGAAATTTATCTTCTGGTAAATATGATTTACTTCCTAAAAATAGGTTTTTAACTTTTCAATCGAAATTTCTCTCTTTTTTTAAAAATATTGGTCCAAAAATATTAAAATATCTTTTTTGGGGATTTATTTTATTTTATTTTATCTATGAAGCTAGTTCTTTTATTCTTCCCGCTAAAATTATTCTTGATTCACCGGACCGTGATTTTACTACAAATCAGGCAGAATTACTAATTATTGGAAAGGTAATTCGTGGAAAGAGATTTTTTATTAAAGATCAGGAGGTTTCTTTTGAAGAAAATGGTTCATTTAATGAAAGAATTGTTCTTGCGCCAGGCATTAATAATATTCAATTTAGAGCAGTAAATATTTTAGGATATGAGACCGTTTTAGTTCGGCAAATCATTTATACTATTATTGAATGATTAAATTTAAACAGTTATAAGCAGTTTTTAATAATTTTTGGGTTGTGATATCTTTTTAAAACTGTTAATATAGCTTAGAATAAAGATTCTTCTATGGTTAAATCTTTAAAAAAAGAGAAAAAAGACAAATCCAATTCTTCTGAAAAAGATGGAAATCTTCTAGATCAGATAATGAGTGATCTTCAAGAAAGATTTGGTGAAGGCACAATAATGAGGCTTGGTGGAATTAGAAAAGTTGATGTTGATGTTATTCCTACAGGCTCACCGTCATTAGATTTGGCTTTAGGGGTGGGCGGTATTCCACGAGGAAGAATTATTGAGATTTATGGTTCTGAATCTTCTGGAAAAACCACTTTGGTTCTTCATATTGTCGCTGAAATTCAAAAAAAAGGGGGAAAGGCGGCTTTTGTTGATTCAGAGCATGCTCTTGATCCAGAATATGCTCATAAAATTGGAGTAAAAACAAAAGAATTATTAATATCTCAACCTGATAATGGAGAGCAGGCATTGGATATAGTAGAAACTTTGGTTCGTTCAGGAGCAATAGATTTAATTATTATTGATTCAGTGGCAGCATTAACTCCAAAAGCTGAGATAGAGGGAGAAATGGGTGATCAGCAAATTGGATTACAAGCTCGATTAATGAGTAGAGCTTTGAGGAAATTGGCTGCAATTGTGCATAAAACTAACACAGCAATTATTTTTACTAATCAAACAAGAATGCAAATAGGAATGATGAGATGGGGTAATCCTGTTACTACCCCAGGAGGTAAAGCTTTGAAGTTTTATTCATCAGTCAGAATAGAATTAAAGAAAAGAGCCCAAATAAAAAAAGGAGATGAAATAATAGGATCGCGCATAAAAGCAAAGGTAGTAAAGAATAAAGTTGCTCCACCTTTCAGGGAAACAGAATTTGATATTCTTTATGACGAAGGCATTTCTTATTATAGCGATTTATTAAATATGGGGATTAAAAAAGGCATTATTACGAAAAGGGGAATAACTTACAGTTTTGGTGAGATAAAATTGGGGGCAGGATTTGAAGTAGCGCGAACATTTTTAAAAGAAAATTCTAAAATTGGAAAAGAACTTTTGAAACAGATTACAAAAAAATAGATTTATGGAACAAAAAAATAATAATTATGAATTATCTTTTTGGTTCTCGTCTCGGTTAGAGGAGAAAGCAATTGAGCAAAAATTTGATAATTTATTGAAACAATTAAAAAAATCAGGCGCCTTGATAATTTTTAGTCAATCGCCTCAATTAAAACAGTTGGCTTATCCTGTGAAGAAAGAAATGAATGCTTATTTTGGCTATATTCAATTTAAATTATCTAAAGATTCTTTGACGCGCTTAGAAGAAGAACTTAGGCTAAATAATGACTTTATTCGCTTTATGGTTTTGAATATTAAACCAAAAGAAGAACAAAAAATTCCAAGTTCTACTTTCAGGAAGTCTGTTTTTAGGAAAAAAGAAAAACCTTCCTTTGCTAAAGCTACGGAGGACAAGGGAAAAGAAAAGGTAATTAGTCTTGAGGAATTAGATAAAAAACTTAGCGAAATTCTTAAAGAAGAATAAAAATAAAGGGGTAGGGTCGAAAATATTAGATCATCCGCCACCTGGCGGAAATAAAATTATGAATTTAAATAAAGTATTCATTATTGGTAATCTTACTAGAGATGTTGAACTTCGTAACACGCCTTCTGGTAAATCAGTAGCTAATTTCGGAGTAGCTACTAATAGAGCATGGGTAAATGCAAGTGGGGAAAAACAACAAGAAGTGGAATTCCATAATGTAGTAGTTTGGGGAAAAATGGCTGAGTTATGTAATCAATATCTTGCTAAAGGCCGTTTAGTTTTTGTGGAAGGAAGAATTAGGTCAAGAAGTTGGGTTGATGCTAATGAACAAAAAAGAACTAAAATTGAAATTATTTCTGAAAATATTAGTTTTGGTCCCCGAAGAATGCAAAAAGAAGGAGAAGAATTAAAAATGCCGCCAGAAAAAGCGGATTCAAATACAGAAGATCTTCCTGTTTTAGAAGAAGAATCAGGGGAAGTTATTCCTGATAATATTCCTTTTTAATATCTTCAATTATTTCATCTAAATTTCCATTAAGGACTTGTTCAATATTATGCCAGGATTTTTTAATACGATGATCAGTAATACGGTCCTGTGGAAAATTATAAGTACGAATTTTTTCTGATCTTTCGGCGCGACCTATTTGGTCGCGTCTTTCTTTTTCTGTTTTTCCTATTGCTTCCTCCTGCTTTTTATTAAAGATTTTATTTTTTAAGAATTCTAAAGCTTTTTCTCTGTTTTGTTTTTGCTGTCTCTCGCTTTGGCAGGTAACTACTATGCCTGTAGGTTTATGCATAAGACGCACTGCTGTTTCTACTTTTTGGACATTCTGTCCGCCTGGGCCTGAAGAACGAAAAAAAGTTTCCTCTAAATCCTCTATCTTGATTTTTACTTCGACATTTTTTACTTGAGGAAGAATGGCTACTGTTGCTGTGGAAGTGTGAATACGTCCGGATTTTTCAGTAGCTGGTATTCTTTGGACTCGATGCACACCAGCTTCGTAAATCAGGTTTTTAAAAGCTTCTTTATTATTTATTTCCATTACCCCTTCTTTTAAGCCATTTAATGCCGTTTTATTCATACTAATAATTTTAATGGGCCATTCTTTGTTCTCAGCATATCGATTATACATTCTGAATAAATCATGAGCAAATAACGCTGCTTCTCCGCCTCCAGTTCCAGCTCTAATCTCCACTATAATACTTTTAATTTCAGATGTATCATTGTTTTCTTCTATTTTTTTTGCCTTTTCTGCCAAGATTTTTTCTTTTATTCCCTTATTCTTTTTTAAATCCTCTTCTGCCAAAGACAAAAGTTCATCATCAGTCGCTTCAGCTAAAATTTCTTCAGCTTCTTTTATCTTCCTCTCTATTTTTGTGAGTGTTTTAAGAAAATTTATCTCACTTTCAATTTTTTTCAATTTACGGGAAGTTTCTTCAAAATTCTTTTTATTTGAAAGAAACTCAGGTTTACCGAGTTTCTTAAAAAGATCTTTTTTTTCTTTTTCTAATTCTTCTAATCTCATTTATTTCTTTTTTTCGCTATCTAGTGGATTTTTTGCTTTTTTGTTTGTTTTTTTTCTTTTCTCAATTTTACTTAAGACAGGTTTTTTGTTTTTGATACCCTTGGTTTTTTCAAGTCGATTTTTAAATTTCTGGACGCGACCAGCAGTATCTACTAATTTTTTTTGCCCAGTATAAAAAGGATGGCAGCGTGAACAAATTTCAATTTCCATTTTATCAATAGTAGAACCAACATCAAATTTAGCCCCGCAAGCGCAACTTACAGTCGCTTTAGTATTGTATTTTGGATGGATATCTTTTTTCATAAATTTATATCATAAGGAATAAGGAAATTGTAGCAAAAAAAGCTTAAAAAAGCAATAAAAATATAGCGTGTGTAGTGGAAATTGACTTTAGTTTATACAATGTGATAATATAATCAACATTCTCACATCTGAGGACAAGTTTCGTTGTAACATTACGGTTTTTCAGCTGTAGTGTTTTTTCAAACTTCTTGATTCTTACTATCTTTTATGGTAAATTAGAAAAACACAATAATATGACAGAAGAAAAACAACCGTCAATTCAAGAAGTTGAAATGGAAAAAGCGGGATTGCATTATGGTCATAAGAAGACCCGCAATCATCCTAAGGCCGCATATTTTACTCTTAAATCTAGCACAGAGTTATCTTTCATTAATTTAGATGAAACAGCAAAA
>DAOVIY010000064.1 GCA_030673525.1 bacterium
GCTAGGAGTTATTTCTTGAAAAGAAATACCCGGTAAGTTGGCTAATTCTTTTTTATATAGATTAACCAGTTTTAATCTCCTTTCCAATGATTTTTGTAATATTTTTAATCCTTCAATTCCCAAAATAGCACTAAATTCATTCATTCTGGCAGAAATACCTAAAAATTCTTCTTCTCGATTTAAACTATCTCCATTATTCCTTCCAAGTTTTAGAATCCTAGCAAGCTTTTTGCTTCTTGTCACAATCAAACCACCCTCTCCAGTGGTTAACACTTTTGTAGGAGTAAAGCTAAAAACAGAAATATCACCAAAATGAGCTACTGATTTATTCTTATATTTGGAGCCAAAAGCATGAGCTGCATCGTAAATAACTTTCAAATTGTATTTTTTGGCAATTTTTTGGATTTTATCGATTTGGCAAGGATTGCCAAAAACATGAGTGGCAAGAATAGCTGTAGTTTTTGGGGTGATTTTCTTTTCAATTAGAGCTGGGTCAATATTAAAAGTTTCTGGATCAATATCGGTAAAAACCGGAGTTAAACCTAACCAGAGCAAAGAATGTCCACCAGAGGCAAAAGTGAAACTGGGAATAATCACCTCGTTCTTAATACCTAAACACCTTAACGATAAAAGTATTGCTGATGTTCCACTTGAAACAGCTACAACAGTTTTAACTCCTAAAAATTTGGCACATCTTTGTTCAAATTCTTTCACATATTTTGAATTGGTAATCATCCCACTTTTAAAACTATTTCTTAATTTTCTTTGGATAGTGCTCAATTTTGGTAAAGTTGGTCTAATTAGAGGAATCATTTTAGTAATTTTTATTACCTAAGATTATATTTAAACTTTCTGGACCACAATTAAATAATATATCAACCACTGACAAATATGGTATAAAACCTTTTTCCTCAAATAGTTGAGGATAGGTAGGGTGAACGAAATCTTGAAATGTTACATTAATATTTTCTTCTTTAAATTTTTCCATTTCCATATATTCTTTTCCTCCCGGTCCAGAAAAATAAGTGTCAGCCCCAATTTCTTTAAAAATATTAACTAATAAATCATCTGCTTTGCCTTGTGTTTTAATAGAAGATGATTTTTTAATCTCTTTTCTAATTCCAAGCATATGCATTATCTTCTCAATCAAATAAATATCTAAATTAGCTAAGCTGCTCCAATCTTGTTTGTAAAGTTTTTCAAAAAAATCAGCATACTCTTTAAAATAAGGGGCTTTGTTATAATTATAAAACAATGTTTTCCAGTGAGTTCTACCCCAACTACTTTGATTACTTATTACTATCTCGCTAATTTTTTTACGACCCTCTCTTTCTTCCACTGGAATAGTAAACCACTGCCATCCTTGCGATGTTTTTATTTTATTCCTGTTTATAAACCCTCCTTTCTGATATTGAACATTATCTAATATCACAAATATATCTGCCTTATAAATTCTGTCAAAAAATCCGAGCCAAGGTAAATATTCTGGTTGATGAATAGTAACAGTAGTCATTCTTTTTTTAATTCTTGAATATATTGGTCTAAACCCTTACTAAAAGAGAGGGGTTTAAAGCCTAATAATTTCTTTGCTTTAGCTATATTAAAGCAAAAATGAAAAGAAGGTAAAGACCTGTTTATTTCAATCTTCGACTTAGAACCAGTAATTTCAACAACCAGTTTTGCTAAATCCTTTATATTTATTTCTTGCCCTTTTCCAATATTTATTATTCGGAACTTTAATTTATTTACTTTTTCAAAAGCTCTAATATTTGCTTCAACTACATCTTTTACATAAATAATATCCCAACTGATATTGCTTAAAATTTTTAAAGGTTTGTCAGATAGGGCATTTTTAACAAAGGCGGCTACTACTCCCTCTTCCCTTCTTGGTCCATAAACACCTGCGTATCGTAAAATAATTACGTTTAAATTATATTTTTTAGCATAGAATTTAGCCAATTCTTCACCCTGCCATTTAGTCAAACCATAAAAATTGAAAGGATTAATCGGGTAGTCTTCATCTACGGGCAGATATTTTATCTCTCTTCCATAAACATTCATTGAGGAACTACAAATAAATCTCTTGATATTCGCTAAGCGGCAGGCCTCTAATAAATTAAGGGTGCCTTTGACATTTACTTCAAAAAATAGAAAAGGATTATCATTTTCTTTTTCAGAAGGAAGGACGGCTGCTGTATGAAATACACCTTCGGGCTTATATTCTTTAAAAATCTTTAGAATTCTCTTAAAATCCGTAATATCTCCTCTAACTAATTCAAATTTTTTATTTTTTCTTAAATGTCTGATTCTTTTTTCATCACCAAAAACCAATCCAACGACCTTATATCCTATTTTAACCAAAATATCACAAAGATGGGAGCCAATAAAACCAGCAGCTCCGGTAACCAAAACCATTTTTGGGGCAGATTTCATAGTTTTAATTCAAGAATATATGTTTTTACAATAGCGAATCAAGGTTCTCGAGCGATAGCGAGAGATTCTTATTTATAATCTTCCACTATACCCTTGTCCCCGTATTGTCCTTTACCCAACAATACGATTATGAATGTTTTGAACAAAATTTTTAAGTCTAACCACAAAGACCAATTTTCTATATACCAGATGTCCCATTTTATTCTTTCTTTCCAGGATAGAATATTCCAACCTTTAATAATGTTAATATTAGCTATTCCTGGTTTTACCCGAAGCCTTCTTTTTTCAAATTCAGAATATTTTTTTACTTGGTGGAAAAGAGCTGCTCGAGGACCAACCAGAGACATTTCTCCCAAAATCACATTTATAAATTGAGGTAATTCATCAATTCCAAATCTCCGAAGAAATTTACCAACTTTAGTTATTCTCGGATCGTTTCTAACTACCCTATAACCCAATCCAATTTTTTCAGCCCCTTTAATCATTGTTCTA
>DAOVIY010000070.1 GCA_030673525.1 bacterium
CAAGACCATACTCAATCAATAGTAGTAGATATAAAAGAAAAAATTTGTTAAAATAAAAATATATGAAATATAAAATAGCAGTATCAGGCGCGGCTCAAATAGGTGTTTGCTCAAAAAACGCCAAGAGATTAGCAAAAGAAGTAGGACAAGAAATTGCCAAACAAGACTGTATTTTAGTAACCGGAGCTACTACCGGTATACCTTATTTTTCTGTACAAGGATTAGAAGAAGCAGGCGGGATCAGTATTGGTTTTTCGCCAGCTGCTTCTGAAATAGCGCATAGAAAGAAGTATTGTCTTCCAAGGGTTTCTGACATTATAGTCCACACTGGTTTTGGCTATGCTGGCAGGAATCTTTTAATGACTAGAGCAGCAGACGCTGTAATTATAATATGCGGCAGAATGGGCACGCTTAATGAATTCACAATAGCTTTTGAAGACCAAAAACCAATAGGGGTTTTGGAGGGAACTGGAGGCACGGCAGATATTATAAAAAATTTAATCAAGTTTCCGCATAGAGGGAAAATAAGAATTGTTTTTGAAAGAGATCCCAAAAGGCTAGTCAAAAAATTAATTAGATTAATAGAAGACTCAAAAAGGTCGAAGAAATAATACAATTAAGTATAAATTTATGCCAGAAAATAATCCTTTAGAACAAGGAAAGCTAATAGGTAAAATTACTCATTATTTTAGTAATATTAGCGTGGCAGTAATTGAATTATCTGCACCTCTTAAAGTTGGAGATGAAATTAGAATTGTCGGCGGAGAAGAAACAGATTTTAATCAAACAGTAGATTCAATAGAATACGAGCATAAACAGATTGAAAAGGCGAAAAAAGGAGATTCAGTCGGATTAAAAGTTAATGAAAAAGTAAGGGAAGGCTATAAAGTATATAAAGTTTGAGTTTAAGCGGATAAAAAATGGATAAAAGAACCAGGGTTCACCTCTTTATAAGCGGAAGAGTGCATGGTGTTTTTTTTAGAGAAAGCACTCGTATAAAGGCGCAGCAATTAGGAATAAACGGCTGGGTGAAAAACTTAAATGATGGCAGGGTAGAGGCAGTTTTTGAAGGAGAGGATGAAAAAATCAAAAAAATAATTAAATGGGCAAGGCAGGGCCCTATTATTTCCAGGGTTGATGACATTGAGATAAAAGAAGAAAAATATGAAAATAAATTTAAAAATTTTGAAATAAGATATTAATATGACTTTATTTGAAATCAGTTTGATATATTTGTTGTTATTTTTCCTTTGCTTTGTTTTTACTTTGAGATACAAAGAGCGGCTTTCTAAACATGATGGTGATTTTCCAGAGACATTAATTAAAACATTTGTTCTCTTTATATATATAGGCGGAATATTCGGTGTAGTTTTTTGTTTGCCTTTTTTTATGTCTCAAACCCAGCAAATTACACAGTCAATGGATTTGTCTTCTTTTTCCGCTTCTTTGGCAGACAACTTTGTAAATTTATTAGAACCTAAATAAAAAAATGTCATTCAAAAAAATATTTGGCTGGTTTTTATTAATAATAGGAGTTTCTATAATTTTTTCTTCTTTATATTTTTCTTATAATATTTTTACAGCTAAAACAGATATGCCAAAGATTTTTAAGATGCCGGAAGAAGATATTTCATTTTTAAAAGAAAAAGAGTTAAGCATTCAGGAAGAAATGCAGCAAACAATAGAAGAGCAAATAGGGAAGATACTTCCAGCAAGCACGATTCCTGCTCTTTTAAATCTGGTTGCTTGGTCAATTTTCGCGGGTATTATGATTCTTGGCGGCGCCCAAATCTCCGGACTGGGAATTAAATTAATAAAACAATAATCTCACGAGTAATTTTACACCTATAGACCAGTGCGTAGGTCTAAAATACATAAGAATTTTATGAAAATTATTTTATTTATTATATTTTTCATTATCGGAGGAATGTTTTTTACAGCTTCCCATATTCCTGTTTGGTTATTGGGTGGCGAAAAACCTAAGCATCCTTATTGGAAATTGTATGGGCTTATTGGAATTATCTTTTGGCTTTTGTTTACCATTTTAGCGATTACTATTTTATGAAAGAGAAAATTAAGAAACATAAGGTTCCTAAAAAAAGATTAGAGAATATTTATCATTTATTAGTAATGGGCGGCGCTGGTGAAGATGTGGCGAATAAAGTAATTTCTGATAGGAATTTATTAGAGAAATATAGATTGTTAGAGAAAAAAGGTTGTAATCCTATTGAAATAACTTTTATTATGCAGGATATAGTGGCATATAGTGATGATAAATCATATTTAGAAGCATTAAATCGTTAAGTACATCATAGAGAACAAACCTTAACTTTAGAATCAATAAAATGTTTATTAATATCAATATTAGCGGGTTAATTAGATTAAAGGAGGAATTTAAGAAATGGAAAAAAGATAGAGAAAGTAGAAAGGAAAAAAGATTAAAGCACGAAAGAAATAGTGCCATGGAACATCACGCTTATCCAACTTATCCGATGATAAAGAAAGAACAAAAGAAAACAATTGGTGATTGGGTGGAATTTATAATCTTTAATGTTCTAGTAGTTCTCCTGGGATTACTTTTTTTGATAGCGTTTTTTAGTTGGATTGGCTGGACATAATTATAGTCGGGGAAAATGAAGCTAATTCTATCTTTGAAAAGCCTATATGAAATTGACGAAATGGAGTGTAAAAGAAACAATTTGATTTAGGAATGTAAATATCTTAATATTTTAATATTATTAAACTTTCAAAAATTTATAATAAATGTTAAAATGATAAA
>DAOVIY010000047.1 GCA_030673525.1 bacterium
ATTAAAAGGCTGGGAAGTAAATTCGGATTTTTTGGTGGCTTTATTAGTAGTAGCTGGTTATTCTGTTCATGATACAATAGTAGTTTTTGATAGAGTCAGGGAAAATATACGTTTAAAAACAAAAGAAAGTTTAGCTGAAATTATCAATTTAAGCATTGATCAAACTCTTTTGCGATCTTTAAATACATCTCTGACAACAATTTTTCCTTTAATAGCTTTGTATTTTTTAGGTCCTGTTTCTATTAAAATATTGGTGATAGCAATGATTAGTGGTGTAATAATAGGTACTTATTCTTCAATTTGTCTTGCTGCCCCATTATTATATAATTGGTCACTAAGGCAAGCACGAACTTAATATTGTTGCAGTATTGACTTTTTATTGATTTCTTGCTTTAATTAATATTAATTAATAAACATGAATAATCTTAATTTAAATAAAAAGAATCCATATCAATTGGTTCTCAAAATCATTGCTATTTTACCTTTTCGCACGCAGGATATTGTTAAGAAAAGATTTGGTTTAGATAGTGACAATCTTAAAACATTAGAGGCAGTTGGTCAGGATTATAATGTTACGAGAGAAAGAATTAGACAAATTATAGAGGTAGCTTTAAAAACTATTAAAAAGCAACCTGTTTTAAAAATGGCTGATGTTTTTATGAAACAAGCTGAGCAAATTTTAAGACAAAGTAGAGGAGTAGATGAGAATGAGAAGTTTCTTACAAAAATAGATAAACAGTTTAAAGAATCAAAAGGAAATTTGTTGGTGATTAGATTTTTATTGTCATTAAACCCTAATCTTTCATTTGAAGAAGAAAATGATTTATTCAATAGTTTTTGGTATTTTTCTAAGATTTCCAAAGATAAAATTTATAAGAATATTAGAGATATAGAAGGACTTTTTAAGAAAAAACAATCAACTTGTTTAATAGACGAAATATTAGCTTTGATTAAAAATAATATTTCGTCCAGTATTAATAAGGAAGAGCTAAAGGCATATTTAGAAATATCAAGGAAGATTGGCATGAATCCTTTTGGCGAGTATGGTTTGTTTGATTGGATAGAAATAGATCCATCTGGCGCTCGTGATAGAGCATATTTAATAGTGAAACATTCCAAAAAGCCATTACATTTTTCTGATATTACAAAACGCCTTAATGAATGCAATAAAATAATTATTCCAGCATCTGTAGCTTCTCATTCTTGGCAGAAGAAAGTATGTGTTCAAACAGTGCATAATGAACTAATTCGTGATTCGCGCTTTGTCCTTATTGGAAGGGGGATTTATGCGTTAGGAGAATGGGGCTATAAACCCGGAAAAATAATCAATGTTATTAAAGATATTTTTAAAGAAGCAGGAAAGCCATTGAAACAGGAAACAATTATTAAAGAAGTCAAAAAACGTAGAATGGCTAAAGATAATACTATTATTTTAAATCTTCATAATAAGAAATATTTTAAAAGATTGCCGAATAAATATTATAGCTTAATTAGATCTTATAAAATACTAGAGGTTTGATGCCTTTTTCTACTATTTTTTATTACTTATCTTTCTTAGGAGAAATTTTGCGTGAATTTTGGTGGCTATTAGCCCTTATTATTTTGGGAAAGTTTTTTATTAATCTGAATAAAAAATATAAAGAGAAAAAAGAAAAAGAAAAAGAGGAGATAAAAGATTGGGTTATTTTACAAGTGAAAATTAATCGGGAAATTTTACAAACTCCTAAAGCAATGGAGCAAGTATTCAACGGTCTTCATGTTATAGAAAAAGGTCATATTTGTTTAGAGTTGGTTGGCATGGAAAGAGAGCTATATTTTATTATTCGTGCCCCTAAAGAATATAAAAATTTAGTAGAGTCACAATTTTACGCGCAATATCCAGAAATAGAAATTAAAGAAATTGATGATTATTTTTTGCGTCTTCCAGCTCATTTGCCAAATAAGGATTTTGATTTATGGGGAACTGAAATCATTTTAGAAAAAGAAAATTATTATCCTATTAAAGTTTATTCTTATTTTGAGGAATTA
This sequence comes from bacterium, assembly GCA_030673525.1. Lineage (GTDB taxonomy): Bacteria > Patescibacteriota > Minisyncoccia > UBA6257 > UBA6257 > DAOVIY01. The sequence goes on from DAOVIY010000047.1 coordinate 2,029, forward strand.
AAAGAAGAAAAAAGAATTGATCCAATATCTAGTTTTGCAGAAAGTATTGCCAAGCTTCAAAAATCTGAATGGTTTATTTTGGAGATTCTTATTAAGCCTCTCTCTGATAAAGATGAGGAAAAATTTATAAATGAAGGGAGGAAACAGATTAATAGTGTGTTAGGCAAAAAAGAGGAAAAAAACATCACTTGGCAAGATTGGGTTGGTGCTTTTTTTCAAAATCTTTTATCAGGACTATCTGGATCTTTGGTCTGGCCCACAGATGAAAAGAAAAATGGACCATCTCCAGTTATTTCACCTGGAGAAAAAAATATGGTTGCATCAATTGAAAGCAAAATAAGTCAATTATCATTTAATACGAGCATAAGATTGCTTTATATTTCTCCAAAAAAGATTTTTAATGAATCTAATATTTCCGCTTTTATGGCTTTTTTGAAGCAATTTAATTCAAAAAACCTGAATGGTTTTAAGATTAACAAAGACGTTTCTACAATTCTTAAAACCAGATTTTTACAGAATAGAAGATTATTTTTAAAAAAAATGGATTTTTATCAAAGTTATTTGGAACGAAAACGAGCACAAGATGCCATGATTTTGAATACAGAAGAATTAGCGACTATTTATCATTTCCCGGCATTAAAAGTTGTAACCCCTGCATTAATTAGAGTTTTGAGTAAAAAAGGAGAACCGCCAGCAGGGTTACCAGTAGAGTAAATAAAACTATATTAATATGAGTGATATAAACCATCTTGGAATAACAAATTTTAGGGATGAATTTCAGCGATTTGGAATTAAAACCGATGATAGGCGTCGGCATATCTATTTAGTTGGAAAAAGTGGAGTAGGTAAGACAACGATGATGGAGAATATGATTATTCAGGATATTAATAATAACAAAGGTGTATGTGTTATTGACCCTCACGGGGAATTGATAAATAGAATTCTTTATTTTATTCCTGAAAACAGAATCAAAGATGTGGTTTATTTTAATCCTGGCGATGTTGAATGGCCGATTGCTTTTAATGTTATTGAAGAAGTTCCAGTAGAATATCGACATTTGGTTGTGGCGGGTTTAATGGGTGTTTTTAAAAAGATCTGGCCAGATGTATGGTCTGCCAGAATGGAATATATTTTAAATAATGCCTTGCTGGCTCTTTTAGAATATCCTGGTACAACGCTTTTAGCTGTAAATAGATTACTTTCTGACGAAGATTTTCGTAAGGCAGTAATGAAAAAGGTAACAGATCCTATAGTTAGATCTTTTTGGGAAAGAGAATTTGCTCGTTATAATGCCCGTTTTGCAACAGAAGCAATTGCCCCAATTCAAAATAAAGTTGGACAGTTTATCTCAAACCCCTTAATTAGAAATATTATTGGACAGAAAGAATCACGGATTGATATCAGGCAAATAATGGATGAAGGCAAAATTCTTTTAGCTAATATATCAAAAGGTATGGTTGGGGAGGATAATTCTAGTCTTTTGGGTGCTCTTTTAGTTACGAAAATACAATTAGCTGCAATGAGTCGTGTAGATATTCCTGAAGAGCAAAGAAAAGATTTTTATTTATATGTAGATGAGTTTCAAAATTTTTCCACTGAATCATTTGCTTCTATTTTTGCCGAAGCTAGAAAATATCGTTTAAATTTAGTTTTAGCTCACCAATATATAGCTCAACTTAATGAGCAGGTTAAAGATTCTATTTTTGGCAATATAGGTACTTTGGTTTCTTTTAGATTGGGCCCTGAAGACGCAGAATTATTAGAAAAATATTTCGCTCCAGAATTTTCAAAAGAGAATTTGATTAATCTCCCAAATTATAATTTTTATATAAAGTTAATGATTAGTGGTATTTTATCCAAGAGTTTTTCAGCAATGAATATGCCGCCTTCTAGTTTGCCAAAGCAGTCATTTATACAGGAAATAATTCAGTATTCACGTGAGCATTACGCGGCTTTGCGGCAAGAAATTGAAAAGAATATTGCACATTGGGAGTTATTGGATTTTTCTCCAAGCTCCAAAGGAGGAGATCTTAGAAGCAGAAAAGCTAGTATTAAAGAAGGTTGGGAAGCTGTATGTTCTCAGTGTGGAAAAAGAATTATTGTGCCTTTTCAACCAGATCCTGCCAGGCCTGTTTATTGTGATGAATGTTTTAGAGAAATACGTAGACAAAGAGGAAAAGATTTGGCACATACAAATTCTGTTCAGCATCATCAAGCTAAAATTAAACCAAAAAAAGAAGAAATAAAAGAAGTAATTAAAAATATTTTCCGGCAGGATACTTAATTAAAAGATGAAAAAAACGATTGCTATTGTTTGTGGTGGGAAAAGCGGAGAACATGAGGTATCTTTGCACTCAGCTTTTTATGTTTACAATAATATAGATAGAAAAAAGTATCGTGTAGTTATTATAGCTATTAATAAGAAAGGAAAATGGTATTTTAATCACAATTTTAAAGACATTGTTAATACTAACAGTCAGTTATGGAAATTGAAACCCAAATTAAAAGAAATCGTTCTTTTAAAATCCAAAAAATGTAGTCAGGTATTCAGTTTAAAACAAAAGGAAAAATTAATTGGGATAGATATATTTTTTCCATTAATTCATGGTACTTATGGGGAAGATGGTTGCTTACAGGGATTTTTTGAGCTTTTAGATATTCCATATGTGGGGGCAGATGTTATAGGTCCAGCAATAGCCATGGATAAAGAAATAACGAAGACATTATTAATGCTTGAAAGAATACCTGTGACAAAATTGATTATCATTAAAAAAGAAGA
>DAOVIY010000030.1 GCA_030673525.1 bacterium
ATTTCAATTAGTTTTACACCCCCTCCCCCAAGAACTAAGCTTAATCCATAATGTTCTGGTGGATCATTGAAGGTTGTGATACCAAAATCCCGGGCTGTTTTAATAGAATTTTTTATGCCAGCTAGATATAAGATTTTTACTGATGGAATATTTAAAGATTGAGCAAGGGCTTGTTTGAAAGTAACTGGCCCTCTAGTTTTTTCATCATAGTTTCGGACTAAATAAGGATTTTGTGGGTCAGTGGAAAAATTAGCTATTTTGCCATCTATAGCGACATCAAAAATAATACTTTCAGGAAGAAATCCTTTTTTAAAAACCGTGGCATAAACTATTGGTTTAAAAGATGATCCTGGCTGGCGAATACTCAAAGTAGTGTTTACATTTCCTTCAGCTTCTAAGTTCCAATAATCGCGTGATCCTACCATTGCTAATATTTGGCCGGTTTTAGGGTCTTCAGCTAAAAGACTCAGGTTTTTTACTCCTACATTCTTTTCATTAAGGTCTCCATATTTTTCCACTAATTCTTCGGCTAAGTTTTGAAGGCGCATATCCAAGGTCGTAATAATAGTATATCCGCCTTTTTCCAGTTCTTCTTCACCGAATTTTTCATATAGAAAATTACGAATATACATTACAAAATGAGGCGCTTTAAAGCCAACCTTTGGTGGCGTAAAAACTACTTTTTCTTGTTGGGCTTTTTCCACTTCTTCGCTTGAGCAATAATCAACGGTTTTTACTCGCGAAAGAATCCAGCTTTTTCTATTCTCTAAATCTTCCAAATGATTACCAAAAGGAGATAAATAATTTGGTGATTGGATTAAGCTTGTTAAATAAGCTGCTTCAGCTAATGTTAGGTTTTTAGCTTCTTTACTGTAATAAAAATGACTGGCTGATTCAATTCCGTAAACATTATGCCCGTAATTAATTTGGTTCAAGTACATTTCCAGAATTTGATTTTTGCTATATGTTTTTTCAATCTTTACAGTTAAAATTGCTTCTCTAAGTTTTCTCACTAAAGTTTTATCAATAGTAAGAAAAGCATTGCGCGCTAATTGTTGGGTTATTGTGGAACCACCCCGAAGATCTCCTGGATTAGACAGATTATGAATCATAGAACGGACAAATCCTTTTAAAGAAAAACCATGGTGCTTATAAAAATTATGATCTTCTGCAGCAAGAGTTGTTTTTATAATGTATGGAGACATTTCATTTATTCCCACGATAGTTCTTTTTTCTCCACCATGTATTTCGTAAAGCAAGATTTCTCCAGTGCGATCATATATTTTTGTTGATTCTGGAACAACTCGTTGATCAAATGTAGATGGATCTGGCAATCCTTCAGCGAGAAAAATCAAAAAAAAGCCCAATAAAGTTAGAGCTAAAAAAGATAGTAGTAGGAAAAATGAAATAGTCTTTTTTATCACTTCTGTTTTAATTTGAATATTTTATTCCCAATTTATTAATTCCTGCTAATGCAACAGCTAAAGCGTCAGCAATATCATCGGGTTTGGGTATTGTTTCTAAAGAGAAAAAACATTGAATTGTTTTTTGGACATCTTTTTTATTTGCTCTTCCATAACCTATAAGGTTTTGTTTGATTTCAAGTGGTGTTAATTCAATACATTTTAAGTGGTTTTTTTGAGCGATTAACAGGATAACACCCCTTGCTTCGCTAATACTCATAACAGTTTTAGCATTTTTAAAGAAAAATATTTTTTCTATAGCGACTATTGATGGCTTGTATTTTTTGATTAATGAATTAAGGTCTTTGGCAATTATTTCTAGCCTTTCACCTTGGCTTTCTTTGGATATTTCTAAACATCCATAATCTATTGGTTTTATGTTTTGCCTTCCAACACGGAGAAAAGCCCATCCTGTTCGAGTTGTTCCGGGATCAATACCTAAAATTATCATAGTTTTGTTATTTTAAATCAGCGTTACAATAGATTTCTTCTACGTCATCATGCTCATCTAAAGCATCAAATAAATGATCTAATTTGGCTCTTATTCCTGTATCCGTAATTTTTATTGGTTGTTGGCTGATAAAATCAAATTCAGCCTTAATAACATCTTGGTCTATTTTCTTTTCAAGAAAATTTTTAATTGAAGAGAGATTTTGTGGGTTAGTGTAAATTATAATCTTTTCATCTTCTTCTTTTATTTCCTCTGCTCCATTTTCAATGGCTTCTAGTGAAATATCATCATTCCAAAATTTTTTAGGTAAGATAATTTTTCCTGACTCTTTAAACATCCAGCGGACACTTCCAGTATCTGCCATTTTAGCTCCATGTTCTTGAAGTAAATGTCGTAGTTCAGCTAAGGTGCGGTTTTTATTATCTGTAATTGCCTGAATTAGAAGAGCTGATCCCCCGGGGCCATAAGCCTCGCAGAAAATTTCATCAATCTTTTTCCCATCATCTAATTCACCAGATACTCTACTTATAGCCCTCTCGATATTTTCTTTAGGCATTCCGAATTCTTTTGCTTTATCAACAGCCATTTTTAATTTGGAGTTGGAATCTATATTTCCGCCGTCCTTTGCTGCCACAGTGATTAAGGCTGTTAATTTAGCAAAAGCCTTGGCTCTTTTGGGGTCTTTAATAGCTTTTTGGTATTTTACTTTAGACCATTTAGAATGTCCTGACATATCTTTCAACTTTTAAACCTTTATGCTTTTATACTTGCATGCATCTTATTGTATAATCTTTTTCATTTTTTCGCAAGGAAAACTATTTTTTCCCCTCAGTTTTCGCTTGAAAAAATCAATATTTTAGAGTAAAATTAACTATAAGCGTTAAAACAGATGTTAAAATAGAAGTATCAAAAAGTGCACAATGGACTTAAGACAATTAAAAAAAGAAGCTGAAAATCGTATTTCTTTAATTAAAAATACATCAGATTTAGAAAAATGGCGTATTAAATATTTAGGGAGGAAAAGCGTCCTTTCTTTGTTTTTTAATTCTTTATCAAAATTACCATTGATAGAAAAAAGGAAACAAGGGCAGGAAGCTAATGCTATTCGTCAACTTTTCTCCTCTCTATATAAAAAGAAGAGGGAGGGTTTAGAAACTAATTTTTCTTTTTCTTCAGATTTTATTGATATTACTCAGCCAGGCGAGAAAATCCATCAGGGGCATCTTCACCCTTTGACATTGATTTTACGTGATATAACTGATTCTTTTCAAAAAATGGGTTTTTCCATTATAGAAGGGCCTGAAATAGAAACTGAATATTATAATTTTGATGCTTTAAATATTCCTGCTAGTCATCCGGCGAGAGATATGTGGGATACGCTTTGGATAAAGTCAAAAGCCAAAAACCAAAAGTCGAAAATGTTGTTGCGGACGCATACTAGCCCAATGCAAGTTCGTTATATGGAAACTAATCAGCCGCCTTTTCGTATAATTGTTCCTGGCAAATGCTTTCGTTATGAAGCAACTGATGCTTCTCATGAAATTCAATTTCATCAGATAGAGGGGTTAATGGTGGGAGAAAATATTAGCTTATCTAATTTTAAAGCCATAATTGAAGAAGTTGTAAAAGATATTTTTAAACAGCAGGTTTCAGTTCGTTTTAGACCGAATTATTTTCCTTTTGTATCTCCTGGCGTTGAAGTAGATATAAAGTTGAAGCAAAAAACAAGGAATAAGAAACAAGACACAAATGAATGGTTGGAAATAATGGGTGCAGGTATGGTTCATCCAGATTTATTTAAGAGAGTTGGTTATGCGACCAATCGCTGGCAGGGTTTTGCTTTTGGGCTTGGAGTGGAAAGAATCGCTATGATCAAATATCATATTGACGATATTAGATTATTTTTCTCTTCAGATATAAGATTTTTGGAACAATTTTAAATTATGAAATTTTCATATAATTGGTTAAAAGATTTATTGAAGTTTAAAGAAATGCCTGAAAAACTGGCAGATATTTTAACGATGTATTTTGCTGAAACAACAGTGAAATATCATGGCAAAAGGCCTGTTTTAGATGTAGAGCTTTTGTCTAATCAAGTTGCTGTAGCGTCAGGTCATTTAGGTTTGGCTCGGGAGATTGGAGCGATTCTAGGGAAGAATTTTATTTATCCCAAAATTAATTTAAAAGAAAAAAATATATTCGCTAAAGACCTTTTAAATATTAAAATAAAAGACCAAAATTGTAATTATTATTTAGCAAGATTGCTTCAAGGAGTAAAAGTAAAAGAATCTCCAAAATGGTTAAAAGACGCATTAGCTGATTGTGGTGTACGTTCTGTTAATAACATTGTAGATGTTGCTAATTATGTAATGCTGGAAACAGGTCAACCTCTTCATGTTTTTGATTTTGATAAAATTTGTGCTAAATCAACAGTTGTTAATAAAAAGGAAATAATTATAAGGCAGGCGAAGAAGAATGAAAAAATTACTACTTTGGAGAATGAAATATATGATTTAGATGAGAACATAATGCTTATTGCTGATAATAAAAATCCATTGGCTTTGGCTGGGATAAAAGGGGGAAAGATTGCTGGAGTTAGTAAAGATACAACAAATATAGTTTTAGAAAGCGCTAACTTTAACGGGGTAAATATTAGGTCAACTTCTAAAAAATTAAGCTTGAGAACAGATGCTTCTTGGAGATTTGAACATAATATTCCTCTGGAAATAGTTGATTACGCGATTGATCGTTTGGCTCAATTAATCCAAGAATTAGCCGGAGGAGATATATTAAAAGGAAAAGCAGAGCAAAGAATTTCTAAAGCAGAAAAAATATTAATTCCTATTAAATGGGAAAACTGGGAAAAGTTTTTAGGATGGTCAATTAAAAAAAAGGAAGTGATTCATTACCTTTCTCTTTTAGGTTTTTCTATTCAAGAAAGGAAAGATTATTTTTTAATTTCTTTGCCACCTTTTCGAAATGATATAAAAATAAAAGAAGATGTTATGGGTGAAGTAGCCCGTTTATATGGAATTGATAAAATAGATTCTATTCTTCCGCAGGAGATTTTAGTCCTTTCTCTACAGAATGAATTCTGGGAGTTTCGGAAAAAAATAAAAGATTGGGTTAAAGGATATAGTTTAGAGGAAGTATATAATTATTCATTTATATCAGAAAAAGATAAAGATATTTTACCTAATAAATGGCAACAGAAACTTATAGAAATACAAAATCCAACTAGTGCTTTAACTAAATATTTACGCCCGACTCTTTTAATCAATTTTCTAAAAAATATAAATTATAATTTCAGTTTTGCTGATAAAATCAGATTCTTTGAAATAGGCAAAACCTACCTTAAAGATAATAAAAACTTAAAAGAATATTTTGTCTTTTCAGGTGTTTTAGCTCAAAAAGAAAAATCTGATGATTCCTCTATATTTTATCAAGCAAAGGGGATTATTGAAGATTTATTTAATCGCTTTGGTATTGATAGGGATAATTATAGCTTTAAATCATTAGAAGGCACTGAGTATTCGCTTTTATTAGAACAAGGAGCCGCAATTTACAAGAATAAAAACCTAATTGGCGCAATGGGCAATCCTCAAAAAGATATATTAAAAAAATATGATTGTGAAGGAAAGTCTGTTTTTTGGGAAATCAAACTTTTGCCTTTGCTGGAAATTATTAAAGGAGAAAGGGAATTCCAGTCGCTTCCAAAATACCCGGCGATTATCAGGGACATTTCTTTTATTATTGCTCAGAATGTCTTAGTGGATGAAATATTAAGCGTCATTCAAAATGTTTCCCCAGTTAATCTTGAAGACGTAGATTTGTTTGATATATATGCAGGGAAAAATCTTTTATCGGGCACTAAAAGCTTGTCTTTCCATTTAACTTTTCGCGCCGATGATTATACTTTAAAAAACAAAGAGGTTGATAAAGAAATGGAGAAAATTTATAAAGTATTGAGGAGCATTGGGGCAAAAATACGATAATTAATATGATTAAACCTGTAAAAAAGAGTAAAAAATTTAAAAAATCTCTTGATAACAAAGAGGCTAATTCCTACACAGCTAAAGATATTTATGTTTTGGAAGGATTAGACCCAGTTCGAAAAAGACCTGGTATGTATATTGGATCTACTGGTCTTGAGGGTTTACATCATTTAATTTGGGAATGTGTTGATAATTCTATTGATGAAGCAATGGCTGGCTATGCCAAAAATATAAAAATAGAGATATTAAAAGAAAACAGAATAGCTGTTACAGATGATGGTAGAGGAATTCCTGTAGGCATTTATAAAAAGACGAAAAAATCAGCGTTGGAAATTGTAATGTGTACTTTGCATGCTGGTGGAAAATTTGGAGGAAAGTCTTATAAAGTAGCTGGAGGATTGCATGGCGTAGGGGTTTCAGTTGTGAATGCCCTTTCAGAATATTTACAGGCAGAGATTTGTCGCGATGGAATGTTATATAGCCAAGAATATAATCGAGGAAAACCAAAGACGAAACTTAAAAAAGTAGGTAAGTGCGAAAAACCTGGAACAAAAATCATTTTTGAGCCAGATCCTAAAGTTTTTAAAGAAATTAGGTTTGATACAAAAAAGATTCTTGATCATTTAAGACAACAGGCATATCTTACATCAGGTACTACAATTAAATTTGAAGACTATAGGGAAGGCGCTCTTATTCCTTCTTATACTTTTTATTTTGAAAGCGGGATTATTACTTTAGTTCAATATTTGGCAAGAGATACCCATTGTTTAACTAATAATGTTTTTTATGTTAAGCAAGAGAGGGAAGGAGTTTTA
>DAOVIY010000025.1 GCA_030673525.1 bacterium
AGAGTTGATGAATTAGCTGATAGAGAGGATGGTTTTGTGCCTTCTGACGCTATTCCTTACAAAAGCCTGGTTCCATTAAAAGAAATTATTGCTGAAGCTATAGGCGTAGGGCCTCAAACAAAAAGTGTAGAGCAGCAATATCAAACATTAATTCAGAAATTTTCCAATGAATTTAATATTTTATTAGATGTCCCATCAGAAGAATTAGATAAATTTACTTTGCCTAAGATTGCACAAGGCATAAAAAGAGTAAGAGATGGTAAACTAATAATAGATCCTGGTTATGATGGTGAATTTGGTAAAGTTAAAATCTTTCATGAAACTGAAAAAGATGAACTTAAACAAAACAAACTCTTCTAAAGTACTATACTATAACGAATTATGGAGAAAACATTAATTGGGTATCTTTTAAAACAAATTGGTTTTTATTGTTCTGATTTTATTAGGGCTTATTTCAAAGGCAGTTATAGTTTTCTTTTTAGAATTTATCAAAATTGCTTTTCAAGATTAGAACGTAGTACAGGCCTTATAGTTAATATTCGCTATTTTACCATTCCGCTTTGGCAGCAATATGCTTTTGTTGCTTATTTGATAAGTATCCCTTATAGGGTAGCAAGGATTATTTTAGGGGCAGTGCTTTTGACGATCTTAACCTTGTTCTTTTCGGCAATTTATCTTTGTTGGATATTATTGCCTCTTTACCTTATTTTAAAAACCATTTCATTATGATGAAAAAGGAGACAAAACAAAAAAAGGTTGAGCAAAAATTGGGGGAGAAAACTGAGTTATTTTTCTCTGATGCCTTTTTCTTTTGGCCTGCATGGAAAAGATTTTTTTACAAAGTAATTCTTACTGTTTTTATTTCTTTAGGGTTGATTTTTTCTTTTTTCTTGGTGATTCTACGCATACAACCATGGTATAACTTAGGCATTCTTGTTTTGTTGTTTTTCATCTACGTTCTTTTTAAACAAAATCTTTCAGACCTGCCTTTATCAGAAGAATATTTAAAACAGAAGAAGAAGATTAATTTAGCTCGTTTTCTTTCTCCACAGACTAGGAATGTTCTTATTGAAGCAAAAGATATTTCTTTCACTTTTCAACTTGATTTTTTTCAAGGATTTTTTTACGCACTTCTTTCCCAAAAAGAAATAGTTGATGCATTAAACATATTAGATATATCTTCAGAGGAGATAGAAGCGTTAAAGAAAAGAATAAAAGAGGAAAAAGCGAGCAAAAAAGAAATTACAAAAGAAAATTATCGAAAATTTTTAGAAAAAATTACTTATTGGGCTTTTTTTGAGGTTGAAAAATTAAAGAAAAACCATATAAGCCAGGAAGCTTTAATGTTAGCGCTTTATTCTGTTGATAATTCTAAAATTGATGATATTTTTAGTTTTTATCGTTTAGAAAAAAATGATTTAACTGTGGCGTTTGTTTTAAATTATCTTTCACAAATAAAAGGAATAGAAGTTCTAAAAGGTTTAGCTGATAAAAAAGAATTTGATTTTCGAGCAAAAAGAATAAAGGTTAATCGTTCTTTTACGTCCCGTCCTACACCATTCTTGGATTTATATGGTTTAGATTTTACTGAGCTGGCTTTAAAGCTAAAAATAGGCATTATGATAGGCCACGAGCAGGAGTACCAAAGCCTTTTAGATATTTTATGCCGCCAAGGCAAAAGAAATATTCTTTTGGTTGGGCCAGCTGGCGTGGGAAAAGATACATTAGTTTCCTATTTAGCTTTTAATTTAGTTAGAGATAAAACTCCTTTAAAGTTACGGGATCGTCGTCTTATCAGCCTTTCTCTTGCTTCTATTTTAGAGGACACAAAAGAGCCATTAGAGGTTTATAACCGTTTAACAAAGGTTACAAAAGAGCTTTTAATTAATAGGGATATAATTATTTATCTACCTCAATTTCATAATTATAAATTATTGGCTCAAAGAGGAGGATTTACCGCTTTAGAAACTTTTCAATCACTTATAAATTCTTCATGGGTGCCTGTAATTGCGGCAACGACTCCTGGAGACTATCGGCGTCATTTAGAACGAGATCCAATTGTGAAAGAGAACTTTGAAATTATTAAAGTAAAAGAGCTTTCCTCTGAAGAATCAATAAGGTTTTTAGCCTATCGTTCTTTGGAACTAAAAAGAAAAACCAAAGTAAAAATTAGTTACAAAGCCATTAAAAGGGCTGTAATTTTAGCTCAACGTTTTCTAACTTCAACTCCTTTGCCGTTTTCTGCAGAATCTCTTTTAACTGAAGCTATTGAAGGAGTTCGCAGAAAAGGCAGAAAAATAGTTTTAGAACAAGACATAGTTAGTTTAGTAAGTTTAAAAACCCAGGTGCCTTTAGAGGTTTCTTCTGAACAGGAAAGGGAAAAATTATTAAATTTAGAAAAACTTATTCATGAACGCTTAATTAATCAGGAAAAAGCTGTGAATTTGGTATCTGCTGCTTTAAGGCAATATAGAGCTGGTTTAACAAATATTAAAAAGCCAATCGGTGTCTTTCTTTTTGTTGGACCTACTGGAGTAGGTAAGACTCAATTAGCAAAAACATTGGCTAAGATTTATTTTGGAAGCGAAAAAACTATGATTCGTTTTGATATGGCTGAATATCAGGATAGAAAAAGCATTAATCGTTTTATTGGCAATTCTGAAGGAACAATAAGCGGATCTTTAACTGAAGCAGTAAAGAATAATCCTTTTTCTCTAATTCTTCTGGACGAATTTGAAAAAGCCCATTCAGATGTTTTAAATATTTTTCTTCCAGTATTTGACGAAGGGAGATTGACTAATAATCTCGGGCAAGTCATTGATTTTACTAATACAATTATTATTGCGACGTCTAATGCTTTGTCTGATTTTATAAAAGACGAAATAGAAAAAAATGTTGATATTGACGATTTATCAGAAAGATTAAAAAATAAATTAACGAATTACTTTAAGCCAGAGCTTTTGAACAGGTTTAACGAAGTTGTTGTTTTTAGAACGTTAACTCAGGAGCATCTTAAAGAGATAGTAAAATTAAAATTAAATGAATTGGCATCTGCTCTATCAAAGAATAAAAAAATAGAATTATTTTTTGATAATTCTGTTATTGAACGATTGGCTGAATTAGGTTATAACCCAATATTTGGAGCTCGACCCTTAGATGCAGTAATCAGGCATCACATAAAAGATAATTTAGCTAGTTCTATTTTAAGAAAGAAAATTAGCTCGAATACCAAGGTGCATTTTGTTTTAGAAGAAAATGAGTTTAAAGCAAAAATTGAATCTATTTAATCTTTTCAATAATCTTTTTAAAAACTGCAGGTTGCTTTTCTGCTAATTCGGCTAAGATTTTTCGATCTAAGCCGATTTTTCTATCTTTTAAAGCTTTGATAAATTTGCTATAGCTTAGTTCATATTTTCTTACAGCAGCGTTAATTTTGACTTGCCAGAGTCTGCGCATATTTCTTTTTTTTAATCGCCTGTCTCTAAATGCATGTGTCCATGCATGAAGAAGCGCTTCTTTAGCCAAACGATACTTTGTTTTTCGGCCATATCGGAAACCCTTAGTATATTTTAGTAATTTTTTTCTTCGTTTACTGGCAGTAACGCCTCTTTTTACTCTTGTCATGTTATTGAATTAACAGATCTTTTCGAATTAATGTGAATGTTTAATAATGGATTTAGCATGTTTTGGCATAGAAATTAACCTCTTTCTTCCTCGCTTTATTTTAGAAGAGTCTTTTGCTTGTGTATGTCCAAGATTAGCAGAGCGCCTTAGAATTTTACCTGTTTTGGTTATTTTTAATCTTTTCTTAAATAATTTTCTTCTCATTTTTTTAAAACCGTGATTAAACCGCGGGGGACTCTTTTTAATAGTTGAATAATTTTATATTCAATTTGAATTTTTGCCAGAAAGTCATTTATCTTTTTTCTGGCTAAATCAAAATGGGCTTTTTGTCTTCCTCTCAATTTCATCTCTACAGTAACCGTTTTTCCTTCTTCTAAAAATCTTTCTGTTCTTTTAACTTTTGTTTCTAAATCATGTTCTCCTTCATTAAAACCAATACGAATGGATTTTGGAGCGGTTTTCCTTTCTTGTAATCTTTTTTTTCTATATTCTTTTTCTTTTTTGTATCTTAATTTACCAGAATCTCCAAATTTATATATTGGAGGTGTGGTTTTTTTTGTAATCTCAACTAAACCTAAACCACGCTCCTGGGCTATTCTAGAGGCTTCATCATAAGAAAAAATCCCTATTTGCTTTCCTTTTTCGTCAATAAGTCGAACTTCTTTTGGTATCAAGTTTTATAAAAAGATTAATTGTTATAGTTTTTTAGTGGAGAAGGTGGGAGTTGAACCCACGTCTAAAAAGAATTTTTTAGATAATTCTACGAGTGTAGTTCATTCTTTGTATCTCTTAAGAAAAGAAAGAATGAACAGACTTTTCTTAAAATTCTCCGAAAATAGTTCAATTGATTTTTGGTCGGAAAAGCCAGAAATCAATCTATCTCGAGGTTTATATCCTTTGGGGCTATCGAGAATCATCCCAAAGAATTTCCCTTAAAAAGGAATGGCTTAGCCTAAACGATTAAGCATAGGCATAAGCAGGAGTTTGATTGGCATTTGTTGATGCCGCCTTGATTTTTATTGAGGGTACAAGACATCCTCAACTCGCTTATTTAAAAACTTTCTTTTTATCGAATCCCGTCATCCCCATAACTGCATTATCAAATTTCTCCTCTTTTAGCTCTATCTATTTTTCTTCTACTTTCTTTTTTCTTTATACTTTCTCTTTTATCAAATTTCTTTTTTCCTTTTGCTAATCCTAATTCTATCTTGATTAAACCGTGTTTATTATACATTCTTAGTGGTATTAAAGTCAAGTTTTTTTGTTTAATCTTACCTAATAGATGTGCTATTTGTTTTTTATTGAAAAGGAGTTTTCTGGTTCTGTCAGGATTGTAAATAAAATGAATATTTTTTGGCTGGTAAGGCGCAATAGAGCAATTTACAAGAGAAACTTTGTTATCCCTGATAATAGCAAAGCTGCCTGCTAAGTTAGCTTTTCCTGTTTTTACTGCCTTTGTTTCCATTCCAGATAATACAATTCCTGCTTCTATTTTTTCTAAAATTTCGTAATTAAAATATGCTTTTTTATTTGTAGCTAAGGGTTTCATGTCTTTATTATATCTTTATTATACACGAAACTTTGATTTTTTGCCCATTTTAAAGTAAACTAAAAAGATATGGAAAAAATTTTAGAATTTGTTCGAAAAGAAAAAGAGATTTTGGAATTTTGGAAGAGAAATAAGATTTTTGAGAAATCAATAGAACAGAGGCCAAAAAATAAACCTTATGTTTTTTTTGATGGTCCTCCTTTTGCAACGGGCCTACCTCACTACGGCCATATTCTTGCTTCTTTAAATAAGGATGTTGTGCCTCGTTATTGGACCATGAAAGGTTTTCGTGTGGAACGGCGCTGGGGTTGGGATTGTCATGGTTTGCCAGTTGAACATTTGATAGAGCAGGAATTAAATTTAAAAAATAAAAAAGACATTGAGAGTATTGGTGTAAATAAATTTAATAAAGCTTGCAAAGAGAGTGTTTTACGTTATGTTGATGAATGGAAAAAAGTTATTCCCCGAATTGGCCGCTGGGTTGATATGGATCATCCCTATAAAACCATGGATTTTGATTATATGGAATCTGTTTGGTGGGCGCTTGAGCAGTTATGGAATAAAAAATTAATTTATAGGGACTATAAAAGTATGCATATTTGCCCCCGTTGCGAAACAACGCTTTCTAATTTTGAAGTGACTTTAGCATATAAAGATATTGAAGATTTATCAGTCACAATTAAATTTAAATTAAGCAGCAAAGATAATACTTTTGTTTTAGCTTGGACAACTACTCCTTGGACTTTACCTGGTAATGTGGCTTTAGCAGTAGGAAAAGATATTAATTATGTAAAAATACAAATTGATAAAGAGTTTTATATTTTAGCAAAAGATAGGTTAGGAGTTATTAAGGATGAGTATAAAATTATTGAAGAAATGAAAGGCAAAGATTTGGTTGGATTAGAATATGAACCTTTGTTTGATTATTTTTCAAAAAAAGACGATTTAAAGAACAAAGAAAATGGGTGGAAAATATATGACGTTGATTTTGTTTCTATAGAAGAAGGAACTGGAATTGTTCATATTGCGCCAGCTTTTGGCGAAGATGATTTAAAGCTTGGTTTCTTGAAAGCCCTTCCCTTTATTCAGCATGTTAAAGAAGATGGTTGTTTTACTGAGGAAGTAAAAGATTGGGTAGGAGAGGTAGTAAAGCCAAAAAATGATATTTCTAAAACTGATAGAAAAGTTGTTCAATGGTTAGAAAAGCAAAATAAATTATTTTCTCAAGAAAAAATTGTTCATAAATATCCTTTTTGCTGGCGCTGTGATACTCCTCTTTTAAATTATGCTACATCTTCATGGTTTATGAAAGTTACTGCTATAAAAGAAAAAATTATAAAGAATAACGAGAAAATAAATTGGGTTCCTGAACATATAAAACACGGCCGTTTTGGCAAGTGGTTAGAAGAGGTGAGAGATTGGTCAATTTCTCGCTCTCGTTATTGGGGTACGCCTTTACCCATTTGGCAATGTCAGGGCATCAAAAATGATAAAGTAAATTCTTGCGATAATATTAAAGTTTTTGGTTCAGTTAAGGAGTTGGAAAAATTAAGCAATAAAAAAATAAAAGACCTTCATAAACCATATATTGATAAAATTGTCTTCAAATGCGATAAATGTGGTGGTTTAATGAAAAGAATTCCAGAAGTTTTTGATTGTTGGTTTGAATCTGGCTTAATGCCATATGCTCAGGTTCATTATCCTTTTGAGAATAAGAAATTATTTGAAAAAAATTTCCCAGCCCAATTTGTCGCTGAAGGCATAGATCAAACAAGAGGATGGTTTTATACTTTAATGGTTTTATCCACAGCTTTGTTTGATAAACCGGCTTTTCTTAATAATATTGTTAACGGCATAATTTTAGCTGAAGATGGTCAAAAGATGAGCAAGCGTTTGAAGAATTATCCTGAGCCAATGCAAATTATTGATAAATACGGTGCTGATGCAATGCGTTTTTATCTTTTAACTAGCCCGGCAATGAAAGCCGATGATTTACGTTTTTCTGAGAACGGAGTTAATGAAGTGTTAAAAAAGGTTTTAATAATCTTTTGGAATGTTCATACGTTTTATAAATTATA
>DAOVIY010000019.1 GCA_030673525.1 bacterium
AAATGATCCTCATCCCGGAGTCCTTCTATATTTTGTTCAGTATGACGAATAGCAGGACTTAAAAAGGTTGAAATAGGCATTCCTTTTTCCCAATTTCTATCGTTGTATTTTTTAGCTCCCCTTTCATAAATAATTGCTAATCTTCTCAAAGCAAGAGGAGAAATCAAATCATAACGTCCTTTATCATCTTGCAAATCCCTAACTGCTCCAGACTGAAAGCCTTTGCGTTTCCCACTATCTTTTAAAACGAAGTTCATTTTTTTTGATTTCATTTTTGACCTCCTTCCAAGATTTCACTCTTTTACCGAATTTACAATTTGCATTGTAATTCTGAGCAAAAACCAAAACCTTCTTGCATACTTTAGAAAGTTGTTCAATAACTATTACTTCGTCATCTATAGCAATATCTATCTTTTCCTGCTGAACAATCCTTTTTTTAACACAACCGATATGTTTTCTACCAATACAATACATCTTCCCGAATGGCAATTTTCTATAGCCTAAGCTATAGGAGGTAGCACTTTCTAATCCAAATCTCCTGGCCGTGCAATAGACAATCGTATGTTTTCGGGCAAGTTGCCTTAAAACTTTGGGAGCATCAGTATAAGTAGTTAAATTAAAATAAAAATGAGGATTCTTAAATTGTTTAACTACCCATTTGCCTTGTTCAGTTTTCCAAAAAGGACTCTTATTTGCTAATACTCTCCAATCCAGCTTACAGCCGAATGCATTTTTGAAAAGAATAGCTAGCACATCATAGGTATTAAAAATCGTTCCGTCTAAGTCGACTAAGATTCGCATCAAAATCACCTCCTTTTGAAAATTAGGGGTGCCTGTATGTCAGACACCCCACTTTGTTGTTATTTATTACCGTCAAATAACTTTCCAGCAAAAACAAATTTGCCTCTAACTATAATGGGCTCATATAAATTAGAGTATCCATCATCTTGAATGAACAATACACCAAAGGCATGTACCCATCTATTAGCTTTACCCCATTTAAAAACGGGATTTCTATTACACAAGCAGCCAATAGATTGGGCTGTGTGATAGCCCACATTATCGGCGAATACCTTTGTGTGAAATTGAATGTCATGCGTATGAGCATACGCACAACTCTTGGAGTATTCATCTGCAGTTTTGCTGGCATGAAACTTATTCCAATGCTGACCGTGAAATACTGAAAGTTTACCGAACTGAACAATCCCCCTATTAACTCCATTATTTTTATTAACCATAAATGGTATCCATTCCCAACCTCTTTCTTTAAGATGTAAAGCAACTTCAGGTTCTAACATTCCAATAAATTCAGGGAACTTTGCGAACAAACCATTTATCCAATGCTCATGATTACCTCCCATAAAGATTTTTCTCGGCTTCTTCCTTCGTCTATCAGAAGGTTCACATAACTTGTCTAATGGAGTTAGTATTTCATTATCAAATCCTTCATATTCTGTTAATAATCTTTTTCCTTCGAGGAATTTCCTATTTCCCTTTTCCCTCTGCCAATGATTAACAGCTTCCATTTCCAATCCATCTCCCAGTATTACTGCGGTATCTGGTTTAAACCATTCAACAAATTGGAATACTGCTTTGACTGCTTCTCTATTATGATGCGGGTAATGTATATCTGGTAATAAAACTATCTTTTCTATTCTCTTTATCATGTTTCTCACCTCCCTTTACTTATATTTTTTTCTTATACTTTTATCTTTTTCTTATCTCTCATTTCACTAAATTGTTAAGGTGCTATTTTTCAAGGTGCTATAAAGTACCATTGAACGCTCCCCTTTGGTGAGCGTCACCTTCTTGTTTTTTGTTTACAAAATTATTCTATTGTCATTAAAACTGTACCACCATTTTTTAAAAAAGTCAAGTCCCCTTTGTAAAATCCAATCTTTCATCAGATATTTCTAATAATACCTTAATACAAGCCTATTTTAAACTAATTTGACTAACTTTCTTGAACTATATGTTTTATCATAACAAGAATATCTTAATTCCGTCAAGAGTAGAAAAAGCACCTGCTAATAGGTGCTTTTAAATAAGTAAATGAAAAAAGATTAATTTATCTCTTACTCCACTGCGGGGCTTTTCTAGCTTTTTTCAAACCATATTTCTTTCTTTCTACAATACGAGCATCGCGTGTCAAAAATCCTGCCTTTCTCAAGGCGGGTTTTAATTTCTCATCAATTTTTATTAAACAACGACTAATTCCTAATCTGATTGCCTCAGCTTGACCAGTAATTCCACCCCCTTTTACTTTTATTGAAACAAAAAAACTATTTTCTAAATTAGTTGTTTTGAAAGGATCTAATATCTTTTTGTGATAATCCTGCAAAGGGAAATATTCTTCCATTGTTCTTCCACTAATAATAAAACCGGGTTTATCTTTGATGAGCCTGACACGGGCTACAGATTCTTTTCTTTTACCAACAGCTTCGATATACTTTTTCTTCACTTCTTCTTTCACTTCTTTCTTCACTTTTTTTTGCACTTCTTTCTTCGCTTCTATTCTTATCTTTTTTTTCGCTTCTTTCTTTGTTGTTACTGTTTTTTTTATTTTTTTCTCTTTTTTAACTACCATACCTTACAAATTTTTAATTTTTAGTTATTTCTTTTTATAAATGTATTTCTAATCTTTTTAATCTTTTATCTCGAAGTTTATTTTTGGGCAACATGCCTCTAACTGCTATTTTTAAAACTCTTGCTGGATCTTTTTCCCACATATCAGATAACTTTGTTTCTCTTAAGTGCCCTATATAGCCAGTATGTTTATAATAAATCTTTGTTCTTAATTTTGTCTCCTTAAATGGTTTTATCTTGCTAAGATTTTCTATGATAACAATTGTATCACCAACTTTATTTGGGGCATATTGAGCTTTTTGTTTATCTTGAAGTAAAATGGCAATTCTAGACGCCATTCTTCCTAAAGATTGGCCTTCAGCATCAATTGTAATAATATTTTTGTTTTCTTTTTCCATTTACTCTTTATTTACTGTTTTTTGTTCTTTAACAAATTCTAATATCACTAAAGGCGAAGCATCCCTAACCTTTTTTATTGAAGTCTTAATAATTCTGGTGTATCCGCCTTTTCTATCTTTATACAATGGAGCAATTTCATAATACAGTTTATTGGCTGCTTTTTCTGGTAAATTCTCTTTAACTTTTCTTAGGGCAATCAAATTTTGTTTTTTAGCAATAGTTATTAACTTCTCCACTTTAGTTCTTGCCTCTTTGGCTTTTACTAAAGTAGTTTTAATTCTTTCCCGTAATATTAAATTAGCAGCTAAACTTTTTAAAAGAGCTTTTCGTTGACCTGTCTTTCTATGAAATTTTTTTCCTTTTTTAAGATGTTTCATCTAATCTTACTTTAATGTATACTTTAGATTTTTAAGAACTGCTTTTATTTCTTCTAATGACTTTTTACCTAAACCATCCATGATTGATAAATTTTCTTCAGTATATCTCAATAAACCGGCTAAAGTCTTTACACCATTATTTGTTAAGGCCTTTTTTGTTCGAGAACCCAAATCCAAATCTTTTATAAGAATATCTTTTGGTTCCTTGCCCTCTTTTTTAAAAGTAGACTTTTTCTCTTCTCTGAGTTCTGGAATAAATTTTTCTTCAATATTAATAAAATAATCTTTTAAAATCGCTGATGCTTTATTCAACGCTTCTTTTGGAGAAACAGAACCATCTGTTTCAATTGAAATAATTAAACGATTATAATCAGTTTTTCCTCCAACCCTCATATTTTCTACTTGAAAATTAACTTTTCGAACCGGACTAAAAATAGCATCAACAGCAATAGTACCTATTGGTATTTTATCTTCCTTGCGCTCTTCTATCTGTGAATAACCTAATCCTTTTTCTACCACTACCTCCATTTCCATTTTACCTTTTTTATCTGTGATAGCTATAATATATAAATCAGGATTCATCACATCTACCATAGAATTAGCTTCAAAATCCTTGGCATATACCTTTTTTTTACCTTCAACTTTTAATTTTAAAACCTGAGGTTCGTTACTGTACAGTTTTACTCTTAGTTGTTTTAAATTAAGCATTATGTCCAAAACTGTATCAGAAACATAATTAATAGTGGAAAATTCATGATGAACTCCTTTAATTTTAAAAGATGTCACTGCCGCGCCTTCTATGGAAGAAAAAAGAACTCGTCTTAAGGCATTGCCAATAGTTACTCCATAACCAGGATATAATCCTTCAATTTCAAATTTTCCATAGTTTTTTTCTTGCTCAATAATTTTTATTGAAGAAGGTAAATTAAACATAATACTAATATAATTTTAAATTTTGTAATTTTAATTTTAAATCAAATCAATGCTATCTGCTATAAAATTCCACAATTGAAGTGAAATCAAAAGGCAATTGTAATTCTTCTAAATCTGGATCGGTCATAACTTTTCCTTCTATTTTATTCATATCTAATTTAAGGTGCTTTGGAGGACTATATTTTTTTAATCTTTCTTTAATATCTTTAAAAGGTACTTTACTACTACTCTGTGGCCTGATAGAAATGACATCCTCTTTTTTCACAATTGTAGAAGAAATATTGTGTTTTCGTCCGTTTAAGAAAAAATGACCATGACTTACTAAATGTCTAGCCATAGTTCTGGAAACGGTAAATCCTAAACGAAATACTGTATTATCAAAACGATTTTCTATTAATTGAGCTAAAGCTTCTGGAGTAGAAATCTTCTTTTTTAACGCCATTTTGAAATATCTTCTAAATTGTTTTTCCCTCATTCCATAAGCTAATTTTACCTTTTGTTTTTCTAATAACTGTTTGCCATAAGAAGTCAACGTTTTTCTTCTTCTGCGTTTTCCTAAAACCCTAATCCCCCTTCTTATTAAGGCGCATTTGGGAGTAAAACATCTTTCTCCTTTTAAAAACAATTTTTCTCCAACTGCCCTACATTTTTTACATTTATCATCCAACATACTATTATAATTTTTAATTCTTGAACAAATTTAAATTTTACTATACCCTCCTCACCTTTGGGGGACGTGGTCCATTATGAGGCATTGGCGTTATATCTTTTATTAAAATAATATCAAGCCCGTGATTAGCTAAAGAACGAATTGCTGTTTCTCTTCCGCCACCAATCCCCTTTACATAAATTTCTACTGTTTTTAATCCAATCTTTTTTGTTTTTTCCATTAAAACAGACACTACTTTTGACGCAGCAAAAGGAGTCGCCTTCTTAGGCCCCTTGAACCCTAAAGATCCAGCTGAAGACCATGCAATAAGACCACCTTTTAGATCAGTAAGTGATACGGATGTATTATTATAAGAAGCACGAATATAAATTCTTCCTGTTTCTAAATGTTTTTTAGTAGCAGCTTTGGCTTTAATAGAAGATGCTTTTTCTTCTATTTTACTAATATCTTCTCCAGATTTAGTAATAACTCTCTTTTTGCCCATATCTCAAAATTAAAAAATTATTAATTTTACTTTGCTGTTGGGGCTTTCTTTTTTCCAGAACCAACTGTCCTTCGTACATTTCCTCTTACTGTACGAGAATTTGTTTTTGTCCTTTGTCCTCTTAATGGTAATTTTTTTGCATGCCTTATTCCACGATAAGAATTGACATTTATAAGGCGTTTTATATTTGATCTGATTTCTCTTCTTAAATCACCCTCTGTATTTATTTTATTTTTTTCTATTAATTCCTTCAAAGAATTTAATTCAGAAGCACTTAAGTCTTTTGTCTTTTTTTGAAAATCAATATTAGCTTCTTTTAAAAGCTTCTCGGATGAAGAACGCCCTATTCCATAAATGTATGTAAGGGCAATATTTATATTTTTATTATCTGGTATATTTATACCTAAAAAACGAGCCATTAAATTAATTTATTAGTTTTCCTTATCCTTGACGTTGTTTATGTTTAGGATTTTGACAAACAACATACACACGACCTTTTCGTCGCACTATCTTACAATTTCTACAAATTTTTTTCACTGATGCTCTAACTTTCATACATATTAAAAATAAAATCGGTTTACAGCCGATAAACAATACGACCACGGTTAGAATCATATGGTGATAGTTCTACTACGACTCTATCACCTGGAAGAACTTTAATGTGATGAAGACGAAGCTTACCAGCTAAATGAGCTAAAATTTCTTTATCGTCTCCGTCTAAACGCACTCTAAATATTGCATTGCGCAAAGATTCAGTTATAATTCCTTCTTTGCGATCAGCTTCTTTTTTCTGTATCATAAAGCGTTATTAGTTTATCAGAATAACTAATTTTAGTCAATAAAAAGGTCAATTTTGTCTAAAGAATTTGGAACTTTTCTTATCCACAATGGCCAAAGTTTTACTTCTACATCTTTTATGCCAAGATTAGCCCCAAAAATCTGATTTAACTCCTTTTTATCTTTCCCAATAACAAGTTGTTTAATTTCCTCCGAAGATAATTTATGACACACAACTTGATTTGTTTTAACCGACATTCTCATCGTGCCTTTACTAAAGTCGGTTTTTAATTCTAAATATTCTAATTCTGGCTTTTGGCAATAATCATAATTTTCATCTCTGTCTTTTTCAAAGATTTCTTGTATGTATTCGATAATATTATCTTCATCAAACGCAATAACTTTAATTTCAGCTTCAACACTAACTGAAAAATTTTTGCGATGATCACCAACGCTGGCATCACTACTCAAATTAGTTAGATTTATGCTACTTTTTGCACCTGGTAATACTTTTAATTTTTTTGGTTTTTCTGGAATTTTATTTTCTAAATCCTGATTAATAGAAGCCATAACCTTTTCAAAAATAATGTCTTCTGCATCTTTTAAATCTTCTGAAGTTACTAAAGGAACTGAAGCAGAAGCCCCTCCTGTCATCGCTTTAGAAGAAACACCATAAAAGCCTTGATACTTTGATGTCCCTTCAAATCCTGGGATAGTAAATTTACAGTCAGGTGAATTACAAACTCCTATATTATAATCAGGCCCTGATTTATCTGCGGTAACTTTTACATCAATCGTAGATGGTACAAGTTCTCTATTTTTAGTAGTAGCCCCTGGAATAACAATACGAGAATCTAAACGAAATATTTTATGGTCAGGTGTTTCAAAACGGGTTGTAGCCACCAAAATCTGAGGAGAAGTTGAATAATTATTGTATATAGTAATTATCCCCTTGGCTTTTCTTTCGTCTTTGCCCTGTCCAGTACTTGAAAATTCTTGCGTCTCATTTGCTTTAAAAATAAATGGATTTCCAGGAATTATTGCTTTATTAAAGTCTATTGAGGAAACGTTTGTATCCACTAAAACAACGCCTGAAAAAGGCATTTCTATCTTCTTAGTAGTAATATTGATTTCTGCCTTAGCTAAAAATACAAATCCCAAATAATAAAAGGCAATCAAAGAAAAAGATACTCCAAGAAGAATTATAATCTTTTTATTAATCGTCATTGCCTTCTTTATCCATCTTTCTTTAAGATCAGAAGTAATCACTGTTATACTTTCTTCACTTTCTGTTTGAGTATCTTCAATCTTTCTTTCTTGCTGTAATTTATCGATCAAACGAATTGAGATGTCTTTTTCCTCAATTTCTTTTTTGCTAGACGAATAATTATCTAATTCATGTGGAAAAAAGATATCTTTGACTTTTCTTTTCTTTTTTTGAGAATTTTCCATGTTATGTTACAAATTATATCTTTAGTATATCATAAAAAAGTAATTTATCTATCACAAACTCTATTCTAAAACAGCTTTAATCCTCCTAATCCCTGCTCCTGATGATTCTTCTTTAATAATCTTAAAATGACCAAGTTTACCAGTAAATTCTATGTGTGGACCACCACAAATTTCTTTTGAGATAAAATCATCTTTTTCTCCAATAGTATAAACTTTTACCTTGTCTCCATACTTTGACTCAAAAACCCCTACTGCCCCTTGCTTTTTAGCATCTTTTAATAATATCTCTTCAGAAAACACTGGTAAATTATTTTGAATTGCTTCATTTACCATTTTTTCCACTTTAGTTTTTTGTTCGAGAGTAAGTTTTTCAGTATGAGAAAAATCAAAACGAAGACGCTCAACAGTAATATTTGAACCCTTTTGTTCTACATGATCCCCTAATATCTTTCTTAAACAAGCTAAAAGAAGGTGACAAGCAGTATGAAGTTTTTTGGTTTTATCAGAAACATCAGCTAATCCACCTTTAAATTTACCAACAGCAGCAGTTCGAGAAATTTCTTGATGTT
>DAOVIY010000051.1 GCA_030673525.1 bacterium
ATTCAAAAAGCCCTAAAAAAAGGAAAAAGAATTGTCATTTTTATTAATAGAAGAGGGTTAGCAACAAGCATTATATGCCAGGAATGTGGTTTTGTATTTAAATGCCAGAATTGTGATATTCCTTTGGTGTTTCATAATAAATCTAAGCTTATTTGTCATCATTGCAATTATAATACTTCTATGCCCTTAATTTGTCCTACCTGTAGGGGTTATAAGCTTAAACCTTTAGGAATTGGCATTGAAAGGATTGCTGAAGAAATTAAAAGATTTGTTATTCCAACGCCTCCTTTTGCATTAATTGAAGGGGAAATACCTGATGAACAAAAATTAGATATTTTTGGTAAATTTAATAGGGGAAATATTAAAATATTAATAGGAACTGAAGTTCTTTTAAGGCCTCAATTAGAAGCTGTTCATTTAGTAATAGTGGCTTCTGTTGATCCCGCGCTTTTTTTACCTGACTATTGTAGCGAGGAAAGAGTGTTTTTGAACCTTTTAAAACTAAAGTCTTTATCCAAAGAAAAATTAATAATACAGACATTAATTCCTGAAAATAGATTATTCCAATATCTTATAAAAAACGAAAAAAAAGGATTTCTACAAGAAGAAAAAAAATGGCGGAAAGATTATCTTTGGCCTCCCTATGTTCAATTGATAAAATTAACACTTGCTCACAAAGATCTAAAAAAAGGAACGAAAGAAGCTGAAGAGATAAAAAATAAATTAGAGCAAGCTATAAATAAGTTGATTCCAGGGAACCTTCAGAAAGATTTTATTATTTTAGGGCCTGCGCAAGCTTTTGTTTTTAAAGAAAAGGGCTTTTATAAATGGAATATTCTGGTAAAATATAGGTACTTTGAAAGTAAAATTAAAGAAGAGATTAACTTTTTGTTAGGACTTAATTTATTTTCACCTGTTTTAACTAAAAAAGAATTAATATTGAGAAATAAGATTTTAAAATATGTTCCTTTAAACTGGAAAATTGATGTTGACCCAATAAATATATTGTAATGGAAATACTTACTGGAGAAAATAATAAAACTTTGAGGCAAAAAAGCCTTCCTGTGAAACATATTAACGCAGAAGTGCGCAGTTTGATTGAACAGATGAAAGAAGTAATAAGACAAAATAATGGAGTAGGATTGGCGGCAATTCAAATAGGAGAACCTACTCGTATTATTATTTGTGAAATAGACGATAAGTTTTATACTTTTATTAATCCTGAAATTATAAAATTTTTTCCAGAAACTTCAGTAATAGAAGAAGGATGTTTAAGTTTGCCAAATATTTATGGTGAAGTAGAAAGGCCAAAGAAAATAACCTTAAAAGCTATTAATTTTGATGGTAAAAAGGTAAAGATGAAAGCTTTTGGTTTATTAGCTAGAGTAATTCAACATGAATTAGATCATCTTGATGGCGTGCTTTTTATTGATAAAGCAAAAAAAATAACAAAACAAACACGAAAAACAGCAGCCTTATAAAATTATGCGCTTTATATTCTTTGGTTCATCTAAATTTGCAGAATTAATACTTAATAGACTTCTTAAATTCGATATGAAGCCAGTTTTAGTAGTAACTACTCCGTCCAAACCAAAAGGAAGAAAAAAGATTCTATCCCCTACTCCTGTTTATAATTTAGCTAAACAAAATAATATCCCCGTGCTTACGCCAGAAAGATTAGAAAATAAAGAGTTTTTATCAAGTTTTAAAGATTATAATCCAGATTTAGTAATTCTCACTGCTTATGGGAAGATTATTCCTTCAAAATTGTTATCAATTCCCAAAAAAGGGGTCCTGAATCTTCATCCGTCTCTTCTTCCCAAATGGCGTGGAGCTACCCCCATTCAATCAACTATTTTAGCAGGTGATAATGAAACTGGTGTTACTTTATTTTTAATGGATGAAGAAATAGATCATGGGCCAAGAATACAAGATATAAAATACAAGATACAAGATACAAAAATAACCTACCTTGAATTAATGGAAAAATTGGCAATTTTGGGTGCAGATCTTATAATCAAAATTGTCCCGCAGTGGCTTGAAGGAAAAATTAAGCCAATATCGCAAAATCATTCTTTAGCGAGTTATTGCCATAAGATTTTACCAAAAAATGAAAAAATAAATTGGGAGAAATCAGCTATAGAAATAGATAGAAAAGTAAGGGCTTTAAATCCTAATCCAGGTGTTTTTACTGTAACAGATGGTATAATTATTAAGATAATTAAGGGTTATTCTATAAATGATTCATCCCTCTATAGAGAAAAAATACCAGGGCAGATTTTTGAACTTGAAAATAAATTGGTAGTTAAATGTGGCAAAGGGGTTTATGTTATTGAAGAATTAAAACCAGCAGGGAAAAACACGATGAATAGCGAAAGTTTCTTAAGAGGTAATAAATGGATATTAGAAATTAAATTATAAATGTTTTTATTTTTTAAAAAATATTGTTATATAATTTTAAGCTTTTTTTTGCTTATTGTTTTTGGATTTTTTATGAACAATGAAATAATAAAAAAAACACATTTGACTTTATCACTGCTCCAGTCAAATACAGAAGTAATTATAGGTTCTTTTGATAAATCAAATTTAGAGCATTTGAATATCGAAATTCCGCAACATATTAATTTAACTAATTTTTATAGAACATATGGACAGAGAATGTTAGGTAGTGAAAATATAAAAATAATCAGCAGAGAGGAATGGGGTGCTGATAATCGTTATTCTGATTCTCAATTTATGGAAGATTTTTGTGAGAAAAATTATTGCTATGAAGATAGATATAATCCTGAAGACACATTTTCTAAAAAAGAATATTGGAAATCTCTTGAATTATCAATTAATTACAACCAAAATCTTAAATCATACGACAATTTTTTTCTCCAGAGCTTTAAAAAAGAAAATGATTTTGTTTATTATTATCTTCCAGTAGAAAGAATTGTTGTTCATCATACTGCTGGAAAATTTACTACAAATTTTGAAGAATCAAAAAAAGAATTACAAAAGATTCATCTTATGACAGCTGTGCAAAGGAAATGGAGGGATATCGGATATCATTATTTAATAGATGGTAATGGTAGGATTTATGAAGGAAGTTTAGGGGGAAAATATTCAGTCGGAATTCATGCTTATGGGCATAATAAAGCAACGGTGTCCATTTCTTTAATGGGTGATTTTCGCCCTGGTCATGATAAATTAACTGAGGTAATGGAAAAAGCCTTTGTTAATCTTGTTGAATATTTGATTGTTGAATATGAATTAGATATTAATCAAGAGGAATTTTATCTTCGAAAACCAGACTTATCTGGCCGAGAAATGAACAAAAGTATAATAAAAGGACATATGGAATTGGATATTAGAGAGGAACCAACAGAGTGTCCTGGAGTAGACCCAGAATATCTCAGAGAATTAATCTATTTTTCTTTAAAAACTTCTGCGCTATATTGATAAATTTCTAAATCCATCTTTTTCCATTCGTTTTTATCTAATCCCGCTTTTTCGCATAAATGAGAAATAAACAATTCAGTAGAAGTTAAATCTTCCCAGACCTGTGGTAAAAAGGTAGCTTGATGACTACCTTTTTTTATTAATAAGCCTGGTTTATATTTATCTAAATATTTAAGAAAAGAATCTAAATTGATAAAATCTGGGAGTTTTTTTAATTTTGATAAAATAGAGATTTCTATTTTTATATCATTTAGCTCATCGTCTTTTAAAGCCGTAAAACGAGGATCAAGCAAAGCACTTGCTAAACAATTATCAATAACAGTTTGATAGATTGGTTTTTTACTCTCTAAATCACCTATACATCCTCTTAATTTATCGTTTTTCCATAAGGTAACAAAATTTCCTTTTTTTTCTTTTAAAACTTGTGTCAAATTATCTTCATCAATTTGAAGAACTCCTTTGTCTTGAAAGTATTTTTGTATAGCTCTCCTGGCTAATTTTAAAAGATATTGTTTATTTTCTTTCTTCATAAAACACAATACTCGCATATCCTACCACTTGTTTTTTATCTCCAC
>DAOVIY010000024.1 GCA_030673525.1 bacterium
AAAGACATTGTTAATACTAACGGTCAGTTATGGAAATTGAAACCTAGATTAAAAGAAATCGTTCTTTTAAAATCCAAAAAATGTAGTCAGGTATTCAGTTTAAGACAAAAGAAAAATTTAATTGGAATAGATATATTTTTTCCATTAATTCATGGTACTTATGGAGAAGATGGTTGCTTGCAGGGATTTTTTGAACTTTTAGACATTCCATATGTGGGGGCAGATGTTATAGGCTCAGCAATAGCAATGGATAAAGAAATAACGAAGAGATTATTAATGCTTGAAAGAATACCTGTGACAAAATTTATTATCATTAAAAAAGAAGATAAATTGATAGAGAGAAGAAAAAAGATTAATCAAGCTATAAAAAGATTTCATTTTCCTCTTTTTATTAAACCGGTTTGTTTAGGTTCTTCAGTTGGAGTATCTAAGGTTTTTAGCAGAAAAGAAATTGATAAAGCTATTCGGGAAGCATTTCAGTATGATAATAGTATTATGATTGAAAAATTTATAAAAGGAAGAGAAATTGAATGTTCTGTACTAGGTAATTCATATCCTATTGCTTCTTTGCCAGGAGAAATTAAACCTCGTTCTTTTTATTCATACAAAGCTAAGTATTTAGATCCTGAAGAAGCAAAATTATTAATTCCCGCTCCTTTATCAAAAAAAATTATTAAAGAAGTGCAAAAATTAAGCATTAAAGTATTTCAAACATTGAAATTACAGGGTATGGCGCGAATAGATTTTTTCTTAAAGCCAAATGGGCAATTAATAGTTAGCGAAGCCAATACCATTCCGGGATTTACTCAAATTAGTATGTATCCCAAATTATGGCAAATTTCAGGAATAAAATATTCAAAATTACTTGATAAATTAATTCAATTGGCTATTGAGAATTATAATAAGAAAAATAAATTAAAGAGAAATTATTAATGAAACTTTCTTTTAAAAAATTCCTGAAAAGCCTAAAGCATGCTTCTCAAGGAATAAAATATGTATTTTTGCAACAGAATTTTTTTTTAATGTTTCTTATAGCAATTGGAATATTAATTCTCGGATTTTGGCTGCGAATTTCTTATTTTGAATGGTTAATAATAATCTTTCTTATTGGTTTTATTCTTAGTTTAGAAATACTGAATACTGTTCTTGAAAGAACATTAGATTTTTTAGAACCATATATTTCTGATAAAATTAGAATGATTAAAGATTTAATTGCAGGAGCAGTTCTTTTAAGTTGTTTGACAGCGCTTATTTTAGGATTTATAATTTTTCTTCCGAAAATCCTCCTCAGATTTTAAAAATTGAAAATTAAGAATTAAAAATTATTTAACAATGTTTTCTTCTTCTGAAGAGATAAAAAATAAATTAGATGTTAAAGAAGTAATTGGTCAGTATGTAAAACTGCAAAAAGCAGGAGCTAATTATAGGGCTCTTTGCCCTTTTCATAAAGAAAAAACCCCTTCATTTTTTGTTTCTCCATCCCGTCAAATTTGGCATTGTTTCGGCTGTGGAGAAGGAGGTGACATTTTTTCTTTTATAATGAAGATAGAAAATATTGAATTTAAAGAAGCTTTAAAAATATTAGCTCAAAAAGCGGGAGTAAAATTAGCTTATGAAAATCCTCAGGTGCGTTCTCAGAAACAAAGGTTAATTGATATTAATAAAGAAGCAGTGATATTTTTTGAAGAGAATCTTTGGAAAAAGAAAGAAGTTGTGGACTATCTTATGAAAAGAGGCTTTAAACGGGAGACAATAAAAGAATTTCATCTTGGCTGGGCTTCTGATGAATGGCAATCTCTTAGTGCTTTTCTTATGAAAAAAGAATTTAAACCAAAAGATATTGTAGCTAGTGGTCTAGCCATTTCTAAAAACACAGAAATATACGATCGTTTTCGTTCACGAATTATGTTTCCTATAGAAGATTACTCCCAAAACGTAGTTGGTTTTACTGGCAGAATTTTTCAAGGCAAAACTCCTTTGAAGACAATTAGAAATATAGAAAAAATAGGAAAATATATTAATAGCCCGCAAACTTTAATCTTTGATAAAAGTAAGATTTTATATGGTTTATCAAAAAGCAAAAACTATTTACGTTCTCAAGAAAGTACTTTATTAGTAGAAGGACAAACAGATTTTTTAATGGGTTGGCAGGCAGGCATTAAAAATATAGTAGCTACTTCAGGTATAGCCTTGACCCCTTATCAATTGAAAATTCTAAAAAGGTACAACAATACTTTAGTTTTAGGTTTTGATATGGATGAAGCAGGAGAAAAAGCAGCTGAAAGAAGTATAGAATTAGCATTATCTAAAGAATTTAATGTAAAAATCCTTAGGTTGTCCCAAGGAAAAGATTTAGCTGATTATCTTATTAATAAAGAAAACAAAGAAAGTATTAAAGATTTAATAAATCAAGCTGAGGCGATAATGGATTTTTATTTTACGAGAGCCCAAAACGCAGGCGATAAAACGAATATTGATGGTAAGAAAGCTATAGCTTCTTATTTTCTTCCTAAAATCAAAAAGCTTATTAATGTTTTAGATAGATCCTTTTGGATAAATAAGCTCTCACGTTTTATAAATATTTCTGAGCAAGTCCTTGAAGATGAATTAAATAGATTATCAAAAGAAGTCGATAAAGAAAATATTATTGATGAGAATGAATTTCTCTATCAATTTCCTACTTCCCAATTGCAATCACGGATAGATGGCATAGCTGAGAGAATAATATCTTTTTTAATAAAAACACCTTCATTAAAAAAGGAGGCTTCTGAATATGAAGAATATTTCCCCGAGAATTTTCAAAAGATTTTTGAAGTTATCAAAAATATTTCTTCGGAAAAAGATTTGAGTACTGAAAATTTGAAAAAAGTAAATTTACCGGAAAACTTAATTAATCAGATTAATCAATTAGCTTTGAGAGCTGATTATGAAATAGAATTACTAGAAAGATTTCAAGTTTCCCTTGATGGGGAGTTTAAAAAAGAATTAAAAGAATTAAAGAGGGAGTACACTAAGAAAAAATTGGAGGAAATAGAAAAAGAAATTCAGATTGTGGAAAAAAATAAAGATATAAAAGCGCTCAAAAATTTAATGACAAAATTTAATAAATTATCAAAAGGATTATTAAATTAATATGATTAAAAGAAAAAAAAAGAAAAAAGTTAAAAAAGGAAAAGCCCGCCTTACTAAAATTTCAGCGAGGCGAGCAAAAAAGGTAAAAGCTGTAAAAAAGAAAAGGAAAGTAAAAATCATTAAAAAAACAAGAAAAGTAAGAAAAGTGAGGAAAATCAAAAAGATTAGGAAGATTAAAGGTACTAAGAAGATTAAGAATATTAAGAAAAAAAGACAGCAGCCAAAAAAAGAAAAAATACAAGAGAAGATTGACGTATTAATTGAAAGAGGCAAGTCGCGGGGCTTTATTACTCAAGATGAGATTTTAAAATATTTTTCACGTATTGAGGCAGACATTAATCTTTTGGAGAAACTTTATGATGCATTAGCCGAAGTTAATATTGAAGTAGTAGAAAGTGGGGATTTATTAATGCCTCAAAAAGAAGTTTCTGATAAAGAATTAAAAAATGCTTTAAGAGTTCCAAGTTCTAGAGTATTATCTGGGGCAGTTCAGTCATATCTTAGGGAGATAGGAAAAGTTTCTCTTTTAACTTATGAGGAAGAAAGGGAACTAGCAAGAAAAATAGATAACGGAGATGAACAAGCAAGACGGAAGATGATTGAAGCTAATCTTCGTTTAGTAGTTTCTATTGCCAAACGTTATATCGGCCGAAGTAGAAATTTGGGTTTATTGGATTTGATTCAGGAAGGTAATATTGGGCTTTCAAAAGCAGTTGACAAATTTGATTACAAAAAAGGTTTTAAATTTTCCACTTATGCCACTTGGTGGATCAGACAAGCGATTACACGAGCTTTAGCTGATCAAGGACGAACGATTCGTATTCCCGTGCATATGGTTGAAACAATTACTAAATATTTAAAAACAAGGAGGGCATTGGCTCAAACATTGGGAAGAGATCCTTTACCAGAGGAAATAGCTTCTGAAATGGGGAAAGAAGTTCAAGAAGTTCTTTATCTTATGAAAATTTCTCAAAGCACTTCGTCATTAAATCAACCGGTAGGGGATGAAGATGGTGGCAGCCAGTTAGGGGATTTTATTTCAGATACGAAAGCCATCACTCCTGATAGTCACGCCGCAAGAGAATTGTTAAAAACCGAATTAGAAAAGATTATGGGTGGATTAGCTGAAAGAGAAAGAGAGATTATAAAAATGAGGTTTGGCTTGAAAGATGAAATCACCCATACATTAGAAGAAGTAGGAAAATCTTTTGGAGTGACTCGAGAAAGAATTAGGCAGATTGAAGCTAAAACCTTAGAAAAACTTAAAGAGCATTCTCAGTCTGATAGGTTAAAAGAGTTTTTAAAATGAGGATTGGTATGAATCTTTTGAATAAGATAAAAAAGAATACTTTACTACGAAAGATAATTGCTTTTTTGGCTGCTTTGAGATTTGGTTTTCCAGGGCGTCATCTTACAATCATTGGCATTACAGGAACTACTGGCAAGACAACAACAGCTTTTATGATTAAGAACATATTGGAGGTTAATGGTATAAAGACGGGGTTAATTAGTACTGCGGGTTATCATATTGGTAATGAAGTTATATATCCAAAGGCACATGTACCTGGAACAACGCCTGATCCATTTTTTCTTCATTTTTTATTAAGAAAGATGGTAAGGAAGGGCTTAAAAGCTGTAGTTATTGAAGTTTCTTCATTTGGTTTAATGTATGAACGAGTTTATGGATTAAATTTCTCAACAGCAATTTTAACCAATATTTCTTACAATCACCATATTGCCTTTCATGGTAATATGAATAATTATGTTTCGGCAAAATTAAAGCTATTTCGTAATTTAAAAACAACATCCATTGCTGTTTTACCGAAAGAAAGTAAATATTTTGATTTATTTGCTAAAAACACACAAGCCCAAATTTTAAGTTTTGGTTTTGATAAAACTTGTGATTTATGGATAGACATAAAAGAAATTACTAAAACAGAAAATAAAGTCATTCTTTATTGCAAAGATGATTCTTTTTCAATTAATTTGCCTTTACCAGGACTCTTTAATATTCTTAATGCTTTAGCAGCTGTTGGTGCTGTTTATGGATTTTCTTTTTCTATTGAAAAATTAAAAAAAGGATTAAAAAGTTTAAAAAAGATTCCAGGGCGATTAGAATATATAAATGGCAAGCAGCCTTTTTCTATAATTGTAGATAAAGCGAATACGCCAACAGCCTTTTGTGGTATAATAGATTTTATCAAAATTTTAAATCCCAAAAAGAAGATTGCTGTTTATGGCAATTTTGGAGAAAGTCCATTAAAAGAAAGGGAAAAACTAGCTGAAATAGCGACTAATTTTTTTGACCTTACCATTATTACAGAAGATGATCCTCAAGAAGAATCTTCCCAGAAAAGCATTAATGATTTTCTGGATTTTGTTAAAAAAAAGAATATTCCCTCAAATAAATACCAATCTTTTCTAAATAGAAGGCAGGCAATTCAAGAATCGATAAAACAAGCTAATAAAGGGGATTTAATAATAATTTTAGGTCGTGGCAATGAACAAACAATGGATTATGGGATTAAAGTAACGCCTTTTGATGATAGGCAAGTAACAAGGGAGGTATTGAGGGAATTAGGTTATTAGTTAATTGTTATTATAGTTTATGGATTCAAAAGAGTTAAGAAAAAGATTTTTAAAGTTTTTTGAAGAAAGAGGACATAAAATAATTCCTTCTTCTTCTTTGATTCCAGAAAATGATTCAACAACTTTATTTACTGGTTCAGGAATGCAATCTTTAGTACCATATTTGATGGGTGAATCTCATCCTAAAGGTAAACGGTTAGTAAATATTCAAAAATCGTTTCGGGCTGAAGACATTGAAGAAGTTGGTGATAATCGTCATACTACCTTTTTTGAAATGTTAGGCAATTGGTCATTAGGTAATTATTTTAAAAAAGAACAATTAAATTGGTTGTTTGAGTTTTTAGTTAAGGAAATAAAATTAGATTCTAAAAAGATTTACGTGTCTGTTTTTCGAGGGAATGAAAGAATTGGTATTAATAGAGATTTGGAATCTGTTCAGATTTGGAAAGATATTTTTAAAAAGAATGGAATTGAAGCTAATGATGTGGATTATCCTGAGAAACATGGATTTCAAGATGGCCGTATTTTTTATTATGACGAAACCAAAAATTGGTGGTCACGTTCAGGAATTCCAGCTAACATGCCGGTTGGGGAAATTGGGGGACCAGATAGTGAAGTCTTTTATGATTTAGGAGGGGAATTAAAACGCCACGAAAATTCTAAATGGCGGAATCAACCTTGTCATATTAATTGTAATTGCGGACGTTTTATTGAAATCGGCAACAGTGTTTTTATAGAGTTTATTCGCTCTGAAAAAGGATTTGAACTTTTACCGCAAAAGAATGTAGATTTTGGCGGTGGTTTGGAACGAATTACTATGGTATCTCAGGACAAGAATAATATTTTTAAAACAGATTTATTCATTAATATTATTAAAAAGATTCAGGAATTGTCAGGTTTAAGATATGAAGATAATATGCAATCATTTGAGATTATTGCGGATCATTTAAGAGCTGCAACTTTTATCATGGGAGATGACAAAGCGATTGTTCCGTCTAATGTTGATCAAGGATATATAGTTCGTCGATTGATTCGAAGGGCTATCCGTTATGGCTGGCAAATAGGTATCAAATATCAGTCTTGGGCTCAAGAAATAGCAAAAGTTATAGCTGATGATTATAAATTAATTTATCCTGAATTAATCCATAATCTTGAATTTATAACGAATAATTTAGAAAAAGAAGAAATCAAATTCAATAAAACATTAGAAAAAGGATTAAAAGAGTTAGAAAGATATAGGAGTAGGGGAAAAGAAATAACAGGAAAAATAGCTTTTGATTTATACCAAACCTATGGATTTCCTTTTGAAATGACCGAAGAAGAATTACTTAAATTTGATATTAAAATAAAGAATCCAGAGAAGTTTAAAGAAGCATTGACCCAACATCAAGAAATTTCTCGAACTGCTGCTGTTGGTAAATTTAAAGGTGGATTAGCTGATGTTTCTGATAAAACTAAAAAACTTCATACTGCCTGTCACCTTCTTTTAGCTGCTTTAAGAAAGGTATTAGGAAATCATGTAGAACAAAAAGGTTCAAATATTACTGCTGAGCGTCTTCGTTTTGATTTTTCTCATACTGAAAAACTTACTCCTGAACAAAAAACTAAAGTGGAAAAAATGGTAAATGAAGCAATTCAAAATAATTTGCCAGTGTTTTCTGAAGAGATACTAT
>DAOVIY010000035.1 GCA_030673525.1 bacterium
AAATTTTATGGATTTAGCGCTGGTTACATCTATAAAATTTGATAATTCTTTTTGGTGCTGATGAACAAAAGCATAATTTTTCCATGCCCAATTAAGGCTTTCCTCAGTAACAACAAAAACAACAACTTTATATCTTTCTTTTTTGATTTCTTCAATTATCCTTATTGTTTCAGTGTTAAAAGGATCTAAAACAGCTAATTTAATTTGATTTCCTATTTTTTGGAAAGCAATGACATTAGTTTTTCTTGCTTTTTCTTCTGGAATTATAGAAAGAGCGCTTGTTTCAATTGGCGCTTTTCTTAAGTCAACATAAAGAAAATTGTGTTTTTCAGCCAAGGTTTGTGCTTCTCTTTCTTTCGATTCTTGCCAAAGAGCTTTAATTTTCTCCTCTCTTTTTTTGGCGAAGTCATTCATAGAGATTATATTTTTAACAATTTGATTATACCATTATAGATCTCTTTAGAAAAGTAAAAATTCGTGATAGAATTAAGTATATAAAAAATGAAAATAAAAGTTATTAGCGAAAGTGCAAAAGAAACGCAAAAAATTGCCTCTTTTTTTATGCAAATTGTTTTGATGAGATATAATCCTAAACGAAAGGGTTTAGTTATCTCTTTAGAAGGCCCTTTAGGAGGAGGTAAAACTGAGTTTTTTAAAGGCATAGCAAGGTTTTTAAAGATTAAGGAAAAGGTTTTTAGTCCCACTTTTCTAATTATGAAGAGTTTTCCTTGTAAGACTCGTTTTTTTAAAACATTATGGTATTTAGATTGTTATCGGATTGAAAAACCTAAGGAAATTAAAGAATTGGATTTTTCAGGAATTATTAAAAATCCGCAGAATTTAATTTTTATTGAATGGGGGAATAAGATTAAAAAGATTCTTCCCAAAAGCCATTTGAAAATAAAATTCAAAATAACAGGAGAACATACAAGAATATTAGAATTTTATCTATGAAAAAGTTAGTTATTATTGATTCTTATGCTTTAGTGCATCGTTCCTATCATGCTCTTCCTCCTTTGACTTCACCAGAAGGTATTTTAGTTAATGGCGTTTATGGATTTATGCTGTTCCTTTTGAAAATGATTAACGATTTGAAACCAGATTATATTGTGGCGACTTTTGATATGGCAGCTCCGACTTTCCGCCATAAAGAATATAAAAAATATAAAGCTAAGAGGGTAAAAATGCCAGATAATTTTTATGAACAGATTCAAATAGTAAAAGATCTTTTACAAGCGTTTAATATTCCGATTTTGGAGAAAAAAGGTTATGAAGCAGATGATATTATTGGAAGCATAACCGAGAAATTAAAAAATAAAAATATTCAATCTTTTATTGTTACAGGGGATTTGGATACATTGCAATTGATTAGTGATAAAGTGTTTGTTTATACGCTCCGTCGCGGCATTCAAGATCAAGTAACTTATGATAAAGAAAAAGTTTTTGAGAGATTTGAATTAAAACCAGAGCAATTAATAGATTGGAAGGCGTTAAGAGGCGATCCTTCAGACAATGTTCCGGGAGTACCTTCGATTGGTGAAAAAACAGCAAGTACATTAATAAAAGAATTTGGAACATTGGATAATCTCTATAAAAAGATAAAAGACGAGGAAAAGATTAAAGTTTCCCCGAGGATTTTGGGCAAATTAAAAGATTATGAAGACCAGGCTTATTTTAGCCGACATTTGGTAACAATTCAGAAAGACATGAAAATAAGATTTGATTTAGAAAAAGCTAAACTTAATCCTCCTTCAAAAGATAAATTAACTTCTTTATTAAATGGATTGGGCTTTAGAAGTTTAATTCCAAAGATATTTGATCTTAAAAAAAATATTCCTCCCGTAAAAAAGATTTCTTTGAATATTATTAATACCTCTTCAAAGATAGAAGAATTGAAACAAAAGATTAATCAAGAACAAACAATCGGATTACTTTTAGATTTTAAAGGAGAAAAATTTGGGCAAAGAGAAATTAATGGGATTGGGTTTAGTTTTATAGATAATACTTTGTTTTATATTCCAAATCACCAATTTGCTGATTTTTTTAAAGAGCAATTAGATTGGTCTCAAAAAGAATTAATAAGTTATGACGCTAAGATTATTTTAGAGGAAATTGAAGAATTTTCTAGTTGTTTATTTGAAGATATAAAAATATTGGTATGGCTATTAGATTCAGAAAGAAAAAATTATAAATTTTTTTCTATTGCGAAATTCTTTCTTGAGCAAGAAATTGACGATTCTTTTACAGGCTCTTTGTCCAAGCTGATTCCATTATGGGAAATTATTAAAAATAGAATAACGGCATTGGGATTAGAAAATGTTTGGGAAACAGAGGAGAAACTTTTGATTTCCGTGATCTCTTCAATGGAGAAACATGGTATTTTAATAGATAAAAATTGGTTGGGAAAATTAACCAAACGAGCGGAAAAAGAAATAAATATTTTAGAAAAGAAAATTTATCAATTGTCTGGCAAAGAATTTAATATCAGCTCTCCAAAGCAGTTGTCTGAGATTCTGTTTGAAGACTTAAAAATTTCCTCGTCAGATTTAAAAAAGACCGCTACCAAGAAGATTTCTACTAATGCCAATGAGTTATTAAAGATTAGAAGCAGCCATCCAATTATTCCTTTGATTATTGAATATCGTGGAATAAAAAAATTAAAAAATTCCTTTCTTGATACGCTTCCTACATTTATTAATCCAAAAACAAACAGGATTCATACAATTTGGAAACAAACAGGAACAGCTACAGGGCGCTTATCATCAGAAAAACCTAATTTACAAAATATTCCCCAAAAAGGCGATTGGGGAACACAAATTAGAAAAGCTTTTGTTTCTGAAAAATCTTTTTCTTTAGTTTCATTAGATTATTCCCAAATAGAACTAAGATTGGCAGCGCATCTTTCAGGGGACATTAAAATGATTGAGGCGTTTAATCAAGGCAAAGATATTCATAAAATTACATCTGCTTATATCAACAATATTTCTGAAGAACAAGTTACTCCTTCCATGAGGCAAAAGGCAAAGATTTTGAATTTCGGGATTATTTATGGAATGGGTAATAAAGCGTTTGCTCAGGAAGCGGGTATTTCTTTGGATGAAGCTAAAAGCTTTAGGGAAAAATATTTTTCTAATTTTTCAGGTCTTAAAAATTATCTTGATTTTTCTTTAGAAAACGCTAAAAAATTGGGTTATGCAGAGACAATTTTCGGTAGAAAAAGATTTCTTCCTCTTCTTGGCGGTCTTGGACGTATAGCTCGCGGACAAGAAAGAATTGCTCTTAATATGCCTATTCAGGGATTAGCTGCAGATATTATTAAAATAGTAATGATAAAGATCCAGGAACTTATTAAGAGTAAATATATAGAAAGTGATTTAAAAATTTTAATCCAGGTTCATGATGAATTGATACTGGAGGCGAAATCTGAGATAATAAAGGAAATGTCTCTACTTTTCAAAAATATAATGGAAAACGCAGTTAAATTAAAAGTGCCTTTAAAAGTAGATATAAGCATTGGAAATAAATGGGGGGAAATGGAATAATTTTATATATATGTTTAAATTTTTTCAAAACCTAAAAAAACATTCTTCTTCGCCGCAATTATTGCCTTTTTGGTTTTTGGGCGGTTTGATTATAGCGCAGATGGTTTTCAATGTGCTCTGGATTATTTGGCCCTTAAATTGGCTTATTAATATTGCCCTAATAATTTTTTATTTAGTCATGGCAGTTGTTCTTTTAGGTGCAGTTGATAGAGCTAGCCGTTTGGATTTAGAAAGAAATCAGATAAACGCAATGATAAGCAGTATTAATGATCCAGCTATTTCTTATACTGAGAATTTTGAGATTATTTTGGTTAATAAAGCTATGGAGAAATTTATTGGTATATCAAAAAAGGAGCTTTTAGGAAAAAATATTACGCCTGAATTAAGTAATGACGCCCGTTATGGGCTTTTGTCTAAATTAATTTTTCCAAGTTTAGCTCCAGTTGTTTTGGAAAAATCCGTAGATCTTTATCCAGAAAAAATAAAAGTAAAATTTTATCAGCCGAAAGAACTTATTGTAGAAATAATAACGACTAAAGTCATAGATGAAAAAGGGAAAACATATGGTTTTTTGAGAATAATTCATGATTTAACCCAGGAAGAAGTATTAAGAAAAACCCAATCTGATTTTGTTACGATAGTGGCTCACCAACTACGAACTCCTCTTTCTGGTTTATCATGGATATTAGAAATTCTTGCCAAAAAGGATATGGGTTCTTTAACATTAGAGCAGGAAAAACTTATAGATGATGGAAGAAAGGCTATGCAAGAAAGTTTAAAAACCGTGGAAGATCTTTTAAATGTTGCGCAGATTGAAGAAGGGCGGTTTGGTTTTCAATTTTCCATGGCAAATGTAGAAAAGATTATAGAGAATGTTTTCATTAAATTTGAACCAGTGGCAAAGATGGATGATATTAAGTTAGTTTTTCATCGACCAGAATTTCAACTTAAACCATTTGTAATGGATCCGCTGCGGATTAAATTGGTTGTGGAAATCTTAGTTGATAACGCGATTAAGTATAATGTAAAAAATGGGGATGTTCGAATAAGGATAAATCCTTTGGAAGGCAAACCGTTTATACTTATTTCAGTTGAGGATACAGGCGCTGGGATTTCTAGAGAAGATTTATCAAGATTATTCACTAAGTTTTTCAGATCCAAAGCGGCGTTAAAGGGGCAAACAAGCGGTATAGGATTGGGTTTGTATTTAGCCAAGAATATAATTGATAGGCATGGAGGAAAGATTTGGGTTAAATCTGCGTTAGGCAGAGGTTCTATTTTTACCTTTTCCTTACCAATAGATCCTGATTATATACCATCGCAATAATTATGTTGTATTTTATTTTTGGGGAAGATAATTTCCGTTCGCAGAAATATCTTTTTGAAGTAAGGGATTTTTATAAAGATAAAGGTGCTTCATTTTTTTCGTGTGATTTTTCGGACAAACTTTCTGCTTCGTTTGATATTTCCGCATTAGAAGACTTATTTAAAAGTAATACTTTATTTTCTGGTAGTAAATTGGTGACAATAAAGAATTTGTTTAAAAATACGAATATTGAATTTCGAAAAGAATTATTAGCTGTTTTAAAGAGCAGAAAAATAGACGAAGCTAAAGATATAATGGTCATATTTTATGAGGACAATACTGTTCGCAGTAGTTCTTTACGGAAATGGTTGGAACAAAAAGCTAAAGGAGTAAAAGAATTTCCATTATTAAAGAAAAAAGGGTTAGAGCGTTGGATAATAGAAGAAGAGCAAAAAATAGGTTTGAAACTAACTCCTGAAGGCCGCCAGTTAATATTAATAAGTTTTCCTTCTGACACAGGCTCAATTTATTATTCTTTAGAAAAATTAGCTTTGATAAAAAAGGGTTTGATTAGCAAAGAATTAATAGAAGAAAATCTATTTTTACCTTTGAACAGTAATATTTTTTCTTTTTTGGATAATTTAGTTGAAGGTAATACGAAAAGAACCTTTTGGTTTTTAGAAACATTAATGAACCAGGGAATACATCCTTTATATATTTTAAAAATGATTATTTTTCAATTTCGCAATCTTTTGATAATAAAAAGCTTGCAAGCAAAACCGCCTTCAATGCACCCTTTTGTTTTTCAGAAATTACATCATTTGGCAAAAATTATTTCCTTGGAAGCGCTTAAATCAATATTTCAACGCCTTCTTTATTATGATAGAAGAATAAAGAGAGGAAATATTGATGGGCAAGTTGCTTTAGAGATGTTTTTGGTTGATTTTTCCAAGCAAAAATGTTAAATTAAATCACAATAAAAATTTATTCTTTTATGCCTATTACAAGTTCAGCAAAAAGAGCTCTTAGGGAGAGTTCTAAAAAAAGAAAAGCCAATCTACAGAAAAGAATTGTTTTAAAAAAAATAAAGAAAGACTTTTTAAAACTTATTGAGAATGGTAAAACCGAAGAAGCTAAAAAAATGCTCCCAAAGGCATATAAGCTTTTAGATAAAGCTGCAAAGGTGAATTTAATTAAAAAGAACAGAGCAGCGAGAGAGAAATCCAGATTGGCAAAGAAAACACTTAAGAAATAATTATCATTTGATAAATTATAGATAGG
>DAOVIY010000010.1 GCA_030673525.1 bacterium
ACTTCAATGCTTAAGAAACGCTCCCCTACCACTCATTTTGTTTAAAAAACAAAATAAATTCGCGTTTTCGGTATTTGGTTTTAGCCCCGATACATTTTCGGCGCAATTTACCACCTTAATCCGAAGATCAAGATCGAATAGTGAGTTGTTACACACTCTTTAAAGGATGGCTACCTCTAAGCCAACCTGCTAATTGTCTATGGTAAATTACTACCTTTGACAGCACTTAACCAAAATTTAGGGACCTTAAACTGCGATCTGGATTCGTTGCCTTTTGACCATGGAGCTTCGCCCCCATGGTCTAACTAGGCCATCATAACCTTAATGGTATTCGGAGTTTGATTGGTGAGCTGAGCTTTCGCCCTATACACACCATCCAGTGCTCTACCCCCATAAGGATAAACAGCCCGCTAGCCCTAAAGCTATTTCGGGGAGAACCAGCTATTCCCAGGCTCGATTAGCTTTTCACTCCTTACCACAACTCATCCCAGAGTATTGAACGGCTCACGGGTTCGGACCTCCACCCATATTTCTATGGGGCTCATCCTGGTCATGGCAAGCTCGCCTGGCTTCGGGTCTCATATCTACTACATTTTAATTAATCTTTTTACCCCAATAAATTGAGACAAAAAGAAAAATTAAGAACGCGCTATTAACACTCGGTTTCCCTACGACTACTTTCGATTTACGAAATTAATCAAGCAATAGATATAAACTCGTCGGCTCATTCTTCAATAGGCACACCGTCATCCAGCACTCAGAAAACTGAGTGCTCGACTTCGA
Organism: bacterium; assembly: GCA_030673525.1. GTDB lineage: Bacteria > Patescibacteriota > Minisyncoccia > UBA6257 > UBA6257 > DAOVIY01. The sequence goes on from DAOVIY010000010.1 coordinate 784, forward strand.
TTGCTTGTAGGCAAAATGGTTTCAGGTTCTATTTCACTCCCCTCACAGGGGTACTTTTAACCTTTCCCTCACGGTACTAGTTCACTATCGATCACAGTAAGTATTTAGCCTTTCCGGTATAGTTCCGGATCCTTCCCTCAAGGTTTTCTGTCCCCGAGGTAATTAAGAAAAGATACTAAATTCAATAATAATTTTCATCTACGGGACTTTCACCCTCTATGGTTTATCTTTCCAGATAATTCAATTAATTATGATTTAAATTTTGGAAACCGAAGCTTCCGCGCATCCACCTTATAACCCCAAATACTCAATAAATTGAATACTTGGTTTAGGCTTCTCCTCTTTCACTCGCCGCTACTCAAGGAATCACAAATACATTTAGCTACTATTCAGTACTAAACAACAGTAGTAAAATGTATTTTATTGTTTTCTTTTCCTCTGGGTACTGAGATGTTTCACTTCCCCAGGTACGCTTCCTGATTATTAAAACCAGGATATTCCGATATTAATCGGAATGGGTTGCCCCATTCGGAAATCCCCGGATCAAAGGTTACTACACACCTTCCCGAGGCTTATCGCAGCTACGCCGCGTCCTTCATCGCCTTACTGTGTCAAGGCATCCACCATCTGCCCTTATTACAACTTTCCCATCTTTAGTGAAAAGACAAACTAAAGACAGTCATTTTCAAAGTTCAATCATCTCTTGCGAACTCTCTGTCAGAAAATCTTGGATTAAAAAAGCCACCGTAAAGTGGTGGCGTTAAAATACGTGTGTAATACACCTACCCACTTCTTTGTTTCTGAGAGTTTTCTTTAAAGATTTTCATATTTTATTCAGCCCTCTTATTATAATAAACATTATAAAAAAGTCAACCCCCAATCATTGAATACTGTGCATAAAAAAATGATTTGACACGGAGATTATGATTGTGTTGGCTATTATAAAGAACAGTGGGATAAAATACATTTATGGAAAGTATTGGATAAAAACTATTCTGAATTTCCAATAAGATATACCAATGCCTTAATAGAAAAATATCACGAAAAACCCTTGAAATTAGCTGGGAAAGTAAGAAAAATTGAATTCAATAAAATTTTTAATGATCATTTGGATATTTACAAAAATATATTAAAAAAGAAATCACGTTCTTACAGCCGTGATTTCTTTCTCTTGTTTTATTTTTTAATATGCCTTAGCAAATAAGACTCTCCTATTAGATGGCTTCCCAGAATATACGCATTTTCCTTGTTCCATTTTTTTATCAAAAGAAATACAACGAATAGTGGCTTTGGTTTCCTCCTTAATTTTGGCTTCTACTTCTGATTCACCGCACCAATGAGCTAAAACAAAATTGTCATTCTTTATCTCATCCTTGAAATCTTTCCAATTGTCTACTGATTTTATCCTATTATTTCTGAACATTAGCGCTCGTTTATATAAATTAGCTTGAATTTCATCTAAAATCTTGTGAGTTTCCTTTTTTATAATCCTTAAACTTACTGATTTTTTTTCGCCAGTATCACGTCTAACCAAAATCGCTGAATTTTTTTCTATATCTTTTGGCCCTAGTTCAATGCGAAGAGGAATTCCTTTTTTTTCCCATTCAAAATATTTTTCTCCCGGCCGAACATCTCTGTCATCAAGTTTGATGCTTATAAGTCTACCCTTCTTGAAATTCATTTTAATTGAATTAGCTTTCTTAACAACTATTTTTTTTATCTCGGCATTAGACCAAATAGGAACTATCACAACTTGAAGAGGAGCTAATTTTGGAGGCAAAACCAATCCTTTATCATCGCTATGAACCATTATTAAAGCTCCTATTGTCCGCGTGCTTAAACCCCAGCTAGTTTGCCAAACGTGCTGCACCACATTATCTTTATCCACAAATTCAAGATTAAAAACTTTAGAAAAATTCTGCCCTAAATTATGAGAGGTCGCTAATTGCAAAGCCTTACCATCTTGCATTATTGCTTCCAGGCTATAAGTCCGGAAAGCACCGGCAAATTTTTCTGCTTCTGATTTAAGGCCAAGAATAACTGGTATAGCCATATGATTTTCAACAAAATCTTTATAAACATTAAGCATCATCTTTGCTCTTTCATCGGCCTCTTGTTCGGTAGCATGCGCGGTGTGTCCTTCTTGCCACAAAAACTCAGTAGTTCTTAAAAACAATCGTGGTCTCATCTCCCATCTTATCACATTAACCCATTGATTTATCAAAATTGGCAAATCTTTGTATGATTGAATCCATCTTGAAAATGCTTCATAAATAACGGTCTCTGATGTTGGTCGAATAACAAGCGCCTCCTTAAGTCTCTTCCCTCCTGCGTATGTAACTACAGCAACTTCAGGTGAAAATCCTTTTACATGTTCAGCCTCTTTTTTTAAAAATTTCTCAGGAATAAGTGAAGGAAAATAAACATTTTTTACTCCAGTCTCTTTAAATTTTTCATCAAGAATTTTCTGAATTATTTCCCAAATAGCATAACCATTCGGCTTAATTATCATTGAACCTTTAAAGAGACCATATTCAGCCAATTCAGCCACTTTTATAATATCCGAATACCATTTTGAATAATTTTCAGTCCGACTGGTGATTTTTTTATCTGCCCATTCCTTTTTTTTCTCCGAATTATTTACGTTAGTAGTCATGTTAATACTAATATTAACTTATTTTCTAAGAATTATCAATTTATTTATTTTAATTATTAAATCTATAAAATAAAGATTTCGTTTGGTCTTATAAATCTTTTATTAGCTTTCAAATCAAAAATAGCGACTTCGCTATATCCCAATACTAAAATATTATTTATTTTGTATTTTTAAAAAGGTTGTATTAATTTGGTTTTTAAATCATATCTTAAAATTTACTTATGGTCAAACTATTGTAATGATTCAATAGCTTAGCATCACTTTAAGATATAAAATAAACATTAACGACGTCTGACGTCGTTAATTTATAAAATGGATTACTTTAGCAATTCAAAAAATAATCAATTTTAATTAATATAATTTTAAGATATAAAAAAATGCCGCCGTTCTGTGGAGCAAGCTCCTCAAAACGACAGCATTTTCATTATAGCAAAGAAAAATAATTTGTCAAGTTTTATTTCTCTCCTTCTAAATCACCTTTCAGTTTTCCTAATAATTCACGAGCAAAATCTTTTCCTCCTAAACCGAATGACAAACCTCCGGCTATTGCCATCATAGCTACAATTCCCGTAAAGAAGGTATTAATAATATAAGGAGCAACTTGTAATTGAGACAAAGCTGCTATAAGTCCAAATATAATAAATATCCAACGGGATATAGCACTTAGAAAGTGCTGATACTTTAATCCAGCTCCTGCAACAGAAACGCGAACAAACTTAGCAAAGTACTCCCCCAAAACAATAGCCGCTAAAAGAATCAAGATTGCGACTAAAACATTTGGAAGATAGTTAACTATGCTTTTGATAAAATCACCAACAGCTGACAAATTCCAAATATTGCAAGCGGCCACTAAGAACGACAAGATAATTAACCATTTAACAATCTGTCCTACAAAAAATCCTACATCTAAACGAATGCCAGCTTTATTAGTAAGTTCTTTAAATCCAACCTTTTCTAAAATTGGATCAATCTTTAAAAGATCAATCAATTTCTCTACTAATTGGGCAATGCCATTACCAATTATTACACCTACAATGAAAACTATAAACCCTCCTATTAAAGTAGGTAAAAACAAAATGAATCCGTTCCATAAATCAAACAAAGCAGTGGAACTGGCTTGAGCTATAGTATTAAACATATTTTAATTTTAGTTTTAGTTTTAAATTTATCGACCTTCTTTTTCTATCTTTAATTATAACAACCTTTTCGCTATCACTCAAGAACGTTGAAATTGAAATAAATATCTTTCAATTATATAAAATCTATCTTAATTAAGCAAGGAGAAATTTTGGAATGGTGTAAAGTGATTATGATCCCTCAAAACCTGACTTTTCAAAAGTGGTGGACCCGATCGGACTCGAACCGACAACCTCCTGTATGCAACACAGGCGCTCTACCAATTAAGCTACGGGCCCGATAGAGGAAAATTGTGCGCGCGGCAAGGATCGAACTTGCGACCTCGTCTTTATCAGAGACGCGCTCTACCACTGAGCTACGCGCGCACTTTGTTAATTTACAACCGACGTGCTCTATCACTAAGCTAGTCGCTCGTAAAAACTATTTATCTTGCAAAAACAACCTTTCTGCTTCAGAAATATTAAAATGTATTGAAGAATCTTCTTGAGTAATTAATTTCAATACCAAATTAATATTCTTTATTAAAAAAGTCAAAGTAAAAACTATCAGAAAACCGCAAGCAATAATAATCATTAATCCTCCAACTAAAAAGAATAAATTTCTCTTTTTTAAGTTTTGATAAATCTTTTTAAACATATTTAAATTTTCAACGAAGAAAAACCCTTCCTAAGATTTTTACACTATAATAAGATTTGCTTCCGCTAGAACTGGTTTGGCTTAATTCTATTTGGTCCACACGAATTATACGATTTAATTCTTGTAAACCATCCATCCATTTTAAAATATTGTCCTTCTCTCCTGTAAGAATTAAATTGAAGCTATAATTCTTTGGTTCTTGTTCAGTTACTTCGTTTAACAATCCAAATCGAAAGCTTAAATTTAAATCATTTTGGCTTGCTAAATCTTTTAAAATCTCTTCTAAGTTGACCATTTCTGTTTCTGTTGGCAAAGCTTCTGTCAATTTTTCATAATATGGCAAGGATTTTGTATATTCCTGTTCTAATATATAAATCCTATTGAGAATTGACGCTCGAGAAGCAAGTTCCTGCCTGTAAGAATTAATCTCTGTTACTCTTTGCAAGATATCATTGCAAAAATAATAAAATAACCCACCAAGGACTAAAATAATAGATAATGAAATGCTTAGAATTAAAATTAATCTCTTTTTAAAATCTCCCATTAGATTTAGTATATCTTAACATTTAGAAAAAAACAATAAAAATGACAAAATAATAATGCTGTGATATAATTTGTATACGATGCCCCACCATGAAGCAAAAATTTATTTGAATGCCATTAACGTAGCTTTTAAAAATAACTTTCTTAAGTTATTTTCCTTTTTATCTTCCAGCCAAACTTTTAAAAGCGCCTGGGAAAAATTAAGCATCAGCCAAAAGAAGAATATTAATCCTTATAAAGAATGGCAAAAGATAGAAAAACAAAAAGTTGATTTTATTATTTCTTCAGAAAATAAATATCCAGACTTATTAAAAGAGATATCTTATTCTCCCTCATCACTTTATATTAAAGGAGAAATTCCTAAAGAAACGCCGCGTATAGCCATTGTTGGAACAAGAAAGATAAGCACATACGGAAAATTAGTTACAGAAAAATTAGTACGAGAATTAGTACGCTATAATTTTATTATTGTAAGCGGTTTAGCTTATGGCGTTGATACTATAGCCCATAAGACTGCTTTGGAAAATCAAGGAAAAACAATCGCGGTTTTAGGATCAGGATTAAATAATATCTATCCTTATAGCAATGAAAGATTGTCCCAAAAAATAATCAAACATGGCGCATTAATTACTGAATATCCATTAGAAACTCCTGCTTTAAAACATTATTTTCCTTGGCGTAATAGAATAATTAGCGGTCTTTCTTTAGCTACTGTGGTCATAGAGGCCCCGGAAAAAAGCGGCGCTTTAATCACTGCCCAATTTGCATTAGAACAAAATAGAGAAGTTTTTGCTATTCCAGGTTCAATATTCAATAAAAACTCTATTGGAACCAATAATCTGATTAAACAGGGAGCAAAGTTAGTTTCCCAAATTGAAGATATTTTAGAAGAACTAAATATTCAATATACTTTACCAATAATAAAAGACTCTCATAATTTAAAATTTGACAGTAAACAAGAAGAAAGAATTTACCAATCTCTTTCCAAAGAAAAACCTCTTGCTATTGACAAAATTATAGAAATCTCTAATCTTTCTCCTAAAGAGGTCCTTGCCATTCTCACCACTTTAGAATCAAAGGAGTTTATTAAAAATACAGATGGAGGAAGCTATATAAAAAAACAAATAATATGAACTTGGTTATCGTTGAATCACCTGCAAAAGCAAAAAGCATTTCACATTTTTTGGGAAAAAATTTTAAAGTTGTTGCCTGTTACGGGCATATTCGTGATCTTCCTAAGTCTAAATTAGGAATTGACATAGAAAATAATTTTACTCCACATTATATTATTCCGGTAAAAGCAAGAAAAAAAGTAAATGAGCTCAAGAAACTCGCTAAAAAAAGCAATAAAATAATATTAGCTTCTGATGAAGATAGAGAAGGAGAAGCTATTGCGTTTCATTTAATCCAAGCGCTTGAGATTGAAAAACAAACAGTAGAAAGAATTGCTTTTCATGAAATCACCAAACCAGCTATAGAAAATGCCATTAAAAATCCACGTGATATTAATTTAGATTTAGTGAACGCTCAACAAACAAGAAGAATATTAGACCGCTTAGTAGGATATGAATTGTCTCCGTTTTTATGGAAAAAAATATTTAGGGGATTATCTGCTGGTAGAGTACAATCACCTGCCTTAAGATTAATCGTTGAAAGAGAAAAAGAAAGAGAATCTTTTAAAGAAGAGAAATACTATAGTATTTCTGCAATATTAGATAGACAAGAAACCCGCCTTGACTCAACGAGGCAAACCGACAATGAGTTTGAATTTGATTTACATAAAATTAATAATAAACCTCTCCCTAAGCCAGGCATTAAATCAGAAAAAGAAGCACACAAAATTAAAAAAGATTTAGAAAAAAAAGATGCTTATATTTTGGATATAGAAACTAAAAAAGTAAAACGTCATTCTGCTGCTCCATTTACTACAAGCACCTTACAACAATCCTCGTGGCAATTGCTTCATTTTTCTGCCAAAAAAACAATGTATTTAGCGCAATCACTTTATGAAGGAAAAAATTTAGGAAAAGAACCTATTGGGTTAATTACCTATATGAGAACCGATTCTACAAATCTTTCTCCAATAGCGCTCAAAGCCGCCCATGACTTTTTAGAAACAAACTTAGGAAAAGAATATGCTTTACCGCAAGCGCGAATCTTTAAAAAACGTTCTCGTTTGGCCCAAGAAGCTCATGAAGCCATTCGCTGCACTGATCCATTTTATACACCAGAAAAAATAAAAGAATATTTAACAAAAGACGAATTATCTTTATATACTCTTATTTGGGCAAGATTCTTAGCAAGCCAAATGCCTTCTGCAATTTTAGAAAAAACTTCAATCTCTGTTGAATGCCAAGGTAAACAAAATAAATATTTATTTAAAAACAATTTCTACAATTTAGATTTTGATGGATTTTTCCATATTTATCCTTATTCTAAACCATCAGACCTTCAAGAAAAACCACATTTAAATCCTCAAGAAAAACTAAAAATAAAAAAAATCGCTCCGAAAGAACACCTTACACAACCTCCTCCGCGCTACAATGACGCCTCTTTAGTAAAAACTTTGGAAAGTTTTGGTATTGGACGACCCTCAACTTACACGCCTATTATATCTGTATTAGAATATAGAGGTTACGTTATGAGAGACAAAAATAAATCTTTTATACCAACAGAAATTGGGATTTTAGTTAATGGCGTTTTAGTAAAACACTTCCCAAATATTGTAGATTATAAATTTACATCCCAAATCGAAGAAAAATTAGATAATATTGCCAAAGGAAAATTAGACTGGGTAAATATGGTTGGTGAGTTTTATAAACCATTTAAAGACAACTTAGAAAAAAAATATGTGGAAGTTTCTAAAGAAGATTTAGCGCCAGTTGTTGAAACAAAAGAAAAATGTCCAAAATGTGAAAATAATCTAGTTCTAAAATTAGGAAGATTTGGTAAATTTCTTGCCTGCTCTGATTGGCCTAAGTGCTCTTTTACTAAATCCATCAACAATGAATTTTCTATGAAATGTCCGCAGTGTAAAACAGGAAATATAATAATGAAAAGAAATAAAAGAAGACAAATGTTTTATGCGTGCTCAAGTTGGCCTGAATGCGATTTTGCTTCTTCTTATAAGCCTACAGGAGAAAATTGCCCTAAATGCAGTAAGCCTCTTGTGCAAACAAAAACTAAAATAAAATGTTCTAATCGTAATTGCAATCATGAAATCCCTAAAACAAAAAATAATTCAGAATCTTGAGAATTCTATTAATGAAAAGGAAATGGATTTATTAGAAAAAGCCTTTGAATTTGCCGAAAAATCGCATTCTGAGCAAAAAAGAAAATCAGGAGAACCATTTGTAAATCATCCTTTACGAGTAGCTCTAACCATTAGTCAAATGAAGTTAGGTATTAACGCTGTGATTGCCAGTGTACTTCATGATGTTGTTGAGGATTGTGAAATTCCTATCTCTGAAATTAAATCCCAGTTTAATGATGAAGTATCCTTTTTAGTTAATGGATTAACAAAGGTTAATAAAATTAAATATACTGCATGTAAAAAAGAAGACGATACTATTGAAAAAGAAAATTTTAGGAATATGATTTTGGCCATGGCAAAAGATTTAAGAATTATTCTTATTAAATTAGCTGATCGATTGGATAATATGAAAACTTTGTGGCCATTGGGGCCAAAAAAGAAAAGAAAAAAATCATTAGAAACTTTGGAAATTCTTGCCCCATTAGCTTATCGTTTGGGAATGTCAGATATTGGGGCTCAATTAGAAGATTTGGCTTTTCCATATGTATATGAAAAAGAATATAAGTTAACCAAAAAATAGTGGGAAAAAGAAGTAAAGAATTAAAAAATTATCTTCAGGAATTAGTTCCTTTAGTACAGGAAAAACTAAAAAACAATAATTTAAAGCCTGAAAAAATACAATTCCGAACTAAACATTTATATAGTATATGGCGCAAACTGCAAAAAGAAGATATGGACATTAAAAGCATTCATGATTTGGTGGCAATGAGAATTATTATGCCTCATTTGAAAGGATGCTATGGCGCCTTAGGAATTATACACCAAATGTGGAAACCTGTTCCAGGCCGTTTTAAAGATTATATTGCTCTTCCAAAACCTAATGGATACCAAAGTCTTCATACTACTGTTTTTGCAAAAAACGGAAGAATAGTAGAAATTCAAATTAGAACACCGCTAATGGATGAAGAAGCAGAATGGGGTATTGCTGCACATTGGATTTATGGATCTCAAAAAGATAATAAAAAATATAAAAAAGGAAAAAAATTTAATCCTCCTAAAAGCTTTTATTGGATAAATCAGTTAAGAGAATGGCAGAAAAAATTTTATGGTTCCAAAGAATTTCTAAATTCCCTAAAAGTTGATTTTTTTAAAGACAGAATCTTTGTCCTAACGCCTAAAGGAGATATTATTGATTTACCTGATGGGGCTACTACTATTGATTTTGCCTATCAAATCCATACAGATGTAGGTAATCAAGCTGCTGGAGCTAAGATTAACAACAGATTGGTATCATTAGATTATAAATTACAATCAGGAGAAGTAATAGAAATAATAACTAAAAAAAGAAGTTGCCATCTTCCTCATGGTTAGAATTTGTTAAAATGAGCGGAACCCGAAAAAAGATTCAAGACGCATTAAAGGGGAAAGATTCTATTTAAAATTTTACTCAAATCCTCTTGCGAGAAAAACTTGATTTCAATCGCGCCTTGCCCACCTTTTTTCTTAATTAAAACTGGAGTTTGTAAAAAATCTTCTAACCTTTCTTTTACTTCCAAATCTTCTGGGTCTAAAGAAACATTTCTCCTTCTGGACAATGTTTCTTTTTTATTATTACTAAAATTATTTTGTAAATAGTGTTGGGCTAATTCTAAAGATTCCCGCCCAGAAAGACTCTTTGACAAAATCTCCTGTAAAAATAACCTCCTCTTTTCGGGATTACTAAAAAGAAGAATTGCTCGGGCATGACCCTCATTAATCTTCCCCTGTTCTAACACATTTTGAGCTTCATTGGATAACTGTAGTAAACGTAAAGTATTTGCAATTACTTCTCTGCTTTTTCCAATTCTTTCTGCCAGAGCCTGTTGCGTAAGGCCAAATTCTTTAATTAACCGCGCAAATGCTTTAGCTTTAGATATTGGAGTTAAATCTTCACGCTGAATATTTTCTATTAAAGCCATTTCAAGTTTTTTTCGTTCTTCCATCGGTTTCCTAATAATTACCGGAACTGTTGGTAATTCCAACATTTTTGAAGCTAATAATCTTCTCTCTCCAGAAATTAACTGATATTCAACATCTGTGCCATATTCTGTCTCTTTTTCTTCCCTGGTAACTATCAAAGGCTCTAAAATACCATACTCTTGAATAGAATCAGCTAATTCTTTTATTGTTTCATTAGAAAAAACCTTTCGCGGCTGTTGAGGATTAGGTTTAATCTTACCAACTTCTATGTAAAAAATCTTGTCTTCCAAAAGAGGTGAAGATGGAACAGGTTTACTCTGAATAGACTTAGGTATTGTTTCTTGTAAAACTGATATATTATCTAATGCAGTATCTTCTTTTTTATGTGTTTGCTGAAAATCCTCTTGAAAATCCTTTTTTATAGAATTTTGAGGAGGAGTTAAGTCCTGAGGAAAATTAGAAAAAGTATTATTAAGTTTTTCACTAATTTTTTCTTCCAAAGCATCTTCACTTGGTTGTTGATTACCTGCCCGCTGAAGCCTTGGTGCAGACGGGTTTTTGGGAGGAATTAAAGCACTAATACCTTGCCCTAAAGAATTTTGTTCATCCATGACTTACAAAATTTTAAATTTTTAATTTTTTAATTAGTTCTTGGGCTAATTGACGATAGGCTCTAGCTCCTTCAGAATGAGGATTATATTGTAAGATAGACTGCCCAAAGCTGGGAGCTTCGGCTAAACTAACATTTCTAGGAATTACTGCATCAAAAACATAACCGGGAAAATTTCTTCTAATATGCTTAGCAACCATTCTATCCAATCTATTCCTTTTCTCATATAAAGTCAAAATCGCTCCTAAAATTTTTAAATCTTTTTGCAAATTTCTTCTTATTAAATCTATAGTAGTAAGAAGCTGAGATAATCCTTCTAAAGCATAATATTCTGTCTGAAGGGGAATTAAAACTTGATCAGCTGCCACCAAACCATTAACTGTTAACACACCCAATGAAGGAGGCAAATCTATTAAAATATAATCATAATGCTCTTTTATTGAGGAAAGAACCTGATACAATCTGAATTCTTTATTAGTAAACCGGTTTAATTCTACTTGGGCGCCAATTAGATCTGGCGAAGCAGGAAGAATATTCAAACCAAAAATTGACGTTTTGTAAATCATTTCCTGAGGAAAATCATTAGAAATTAAACTATTATAAACTGTTTTTTGCAATTTTTTATAATCAAAACCTAAACCGGAAGTAGCATTGGCTTGAGCATCAAAATCAACTACCAATGTTTTTTTTCCAAAAGCAGCTAAATAAGCACCTAAATTTATTGCCGTAGTAGTTTTTCCTACTCCCCCTTTTTGATTACAAATCGCAATAACTTCTGCCATTAATATTATTATATCAAAGTTGTGGAATTTAATAAACAATCTCTGCCTTGAATTTTATAGATAAAATACTGTATACTAAATACAG
>DAOVIY010000052.1 GCA_030673525.1 bacterium
AAATATGCTCCAATATATTTTTGAATCCGATAGACGAATAAGTCTAAAGCTAATTTTGCTTTTTTATTGCCTTGCTTAGCTTTTTTTAAAACATCCAACATATTTTCTTCTCCACAAATGCCTTTGAGTCCAGATTCAAGATTTAAAATTTTATCAGCTTTTTCCAAAGAAAATTTCTTAACAAGTTCTAAAACAACCCCAGCATCAATATCTCCTGAACGAGTCATCATAATCAACCCTTCCATGGGAGTAAATCCCATTGAAGTATCAACCGCCTTGCCATTTTTTATAGCGGTAATACTTGAACCTCCACCCAAATGGCAGGTAATAATTTTTAATTTCTCAAATGGTTTTTTAATTCTCTTCACAGCTTCTTTAGCTGCATATTCATGAGAAATACCGTGAAAACCAAATCGGCGAATCTTATATTTTTTTCTTATTTTTTCTGGCAAAGGATAAATATAAGCTTTTTCTGGTAAATCTTTATAGAATTCTGTATCAAAGACAGCGATTTGAGGAACTTTTGGAAAAACTTTCTTGGCAACTTTTATCCCTAAAATGTTAAAAGGATTGTGCAATGGGGCTAATTTATTAAATTTTTCTAATTCTTTCAGAACCTGTTTCGTAATTTTTATTGGCTTTCTAAACTTTTCTCCTCCATGGACAACTCGATGCCCTATTTTCTGTATTTTATCAAAATATTTATTTTTTAACTTATTTACTTCTCTAAATAAAATCTCTTCGAAATTATTCGAATTAAAAACAGATTTTTCTCCTTCTTCTAATAATTTTAGATTCTTCTTTCTAAATAATTTCCATTTTATGGATTGGCTCCCGCAATTTAACACTAATATCATATTATTAAATATCCTATTCCTTTTTTTATTATGCAAGCTGCATTTCCTTCATCAGTATCAAGGTGCATGTAAAGCCGAAAATTCGGTTTTACTTGAACCCTAACTTTATGAAAAGTTATAGAACGTATCCCCATAGTTTTGACTGAAACTAACATTCTGTTTTTAAGGCCAAATTTTTGGGATTCTTTGGGATTACAATGAATATGCCTCCAAGCATTAATTACCCCTTCTTTAATTTTAATTTTACCGCGGGGGCCAACAAGAACCACTCCTGGCGTTCCTTTAAGATGGCCAGATTCTCTTACAATTGGCTTTACTTTTAAAAAAATAGCATCGGTATGGGATACCTCTACTTGAGTTTGTTTTCGGGTAGGTCCCAATATTCTTACATTGGGAATTTTTCTGGTCTTGGGCTCTAAGTTGCTTTGAATATCTATTTTTTCTTCTGCTGCAAACTCCCCTAATTGACTAAGTTCTCGCATTTTTTTTAATTGATATCCTTTTCCAAAGAGAGCTTCTAAATCTTTCTGAGATAGATGAATATGTCTGGCTGAAATTTCAATAGGAATCTTATTCATAGTTTTTTAATTCTTATTTAATTACCTAATTATTATTTATTATTACAAATTACTATCTATCTTATATATTTTACCATAATTTTGAAATTACAATAAAATTAAAAAGCACAAAAGTTAGTCTTCTGTGCTTTTAAGGTTGTGTTTTTTTCTCTATAATATCCAAATCATAATTATATACTTCATATTTAATCCAGTTTCTGTCACTGAATTCACAATGATCATTAACTATAGCCTCAAAACTGCTTTTTTCATTACCGCCATAATTCTGATTGTTAGTATACTCATAAAGGCTCTGATTTTTCGCTTTATACACCCCTAACCAATGCTTAATATCTGAATTGTCAAAAAATATTCTTATCTGCCAAGTCTCGTATTCATTACAGTAAGCAAAAAAGATCCCATAAAGTGAAAAATCATTACAATCCCCCACTTTAATTTTCCATAATTCATAAGGAGATTTGGCAATTAAAGTAGAATATTTATACTTAAAATTTTCTGTCATGTATTCCGCAATCAGAAACGGCGTACGTAATTCATCTATTAGAGCAAGAAATTCATAATCATCAGGTAATACAAAATCACTTAAATTATACCATCCCATTTCTATTCCCATTCCACAACCAGTTAAAAGCATTGCAATTAATATTAAGAGCACAATCCTTTTCATCTCTTTTACCTCCTTTTCAAAGAACATATTTCAATTAAGATTATACATTAATAACCTCTAATTGTCGATATTTTCTTTTTTATGATAACCCTATTTTTATTTTCAATTAATTTTTGAACTTTGTTTTTTTATTTTTTCTATAAATATCCATCATTTTTAAGAGATTTAATAATATCTTTAGTTATCGTGGTCAAATTGAGTTCCTGGAGCAATATAGAATCAGCCCATTTACTACCTGTTAATTCAGCGCTCGGCTCAATAGAACCTTTAACATCCGCAAAAAATGTATTGACTGTTATTTCAACTTTACTATGGGGTGCTATGCCTAAAAATTCTTTATAAGGGACAAGTTTTAGAATTGTAATATTGGGAAGTTCTTCTCTGCTTTCTCTTCTGATAGCTATTTCTTTAGACTCTCCTTCCTCTACTCTACCTCCTGGCAATGTCCACCAATCACCTTCACGGATTCTAGTTACCAAAAGACGATTCTTCTGAATAACTATCATATTTACAGCTTGTTCAATTTTAATTTTATTTTTAATTAATTTTTGGCATTTTGATTTTTAATATTTGAAAGTTCAACTTTCAAACAAAAGATTATCTATTAGTCCACCACGCTCCGAATTTACCCACCAAAAAACCAATCAATGACAAAAAAGCAATAGTAAAACCTAATCCGGTTTTAAAGTTTTCAAACCCTCTGTCTTGTAAACCTGTAAAGAAAAGAAAAAGGCCTATAATTATAAATATAACTGATACGAGCTTAACTACTTTCCATTTTTTCGTAGTTTGCTCGATTGTAACTGGCGACTGTTGGGTAATTTGATCTATTGATTGTAAAGGATGACCACAGCTTGGACAAGATAAAGCTTGATCAGAGACCTCATTTTCACATTCGGGACATTTAATTAAAGCCATAATTTTATTTTTTATTTTTCAATTAATCTTTGAAATTATTCTAATCACCTCATTTGATTTTTCTTTCCAACTTTTAAAAGATTTTATTCCAATACCCCACGAATCAAGCCCTTTTCCGACTATAAAATTCTTTTTATAAAAATCGCTTCTTTTTATATCCAAACTAATAGTTTTACTATTCTGATCAACTATAATCCAGTCTTTATTAATATACACCTCAACAACGCAATGACCCTTATTTTTAGGATTTAATTTATCTATACCCATTATATATTTTGCAGGAATTCCTACCGCTCTACATAGCGTTGCAAATACTAAAGCATTATCATGACACCCTGCAGTAAAACCGTTTTTCAAAACCTTATCAATATTTCTTGTCGCAAATATTTTTAGTACCTTTTCATAATCTTCACATCGTTTAAGATTTCTATCCATCCAATTTAAAATGCCTTCTATTTTTTCAAAATCATTTCCTGAAAATCCAGAAGCCAACTTTTTGATTGATTTAGTTATTTTACTTTGTTTTCCTTCTTTTAACCAAATTTTTATATTTTCTTTCATATTTCAAAATTTTCAATTAATTTTTGACTTTTTGGTTGGATTTTTCAGAAATCCTTATATATTTTATAAGTTTATCACTATCAATTAATTCAATTGGTTTATCTTCTGCAAATCTTTCAGCTTCTAAAGTAAAATTATTAGTGGTAATAAAATAGCCTTTGGCTTGTGCTAAATGATCAGCAATTGTTCCATAAAAATCTCTAAGTTCACCAGGTCCTACTTTAGAAGTAATATATTTTTTACATTGAATATAGTGTTTTATTCCATTTTTCTCAGCAATAACATCAATTCCTTTATCATATGAACCACCAATTACTCGTGTTTTATATCCCAATTTTGTAAATAATTCAGCAATATAACGCTCAAACTCCAGTGGTTTTAATTCTCTTAACCAACT
>DAOVIY010000022.1 GCA_030673525.1 bacterium
CGAGGTTTATAATAAAAACCCTCCAGTTCTCCGATGGTAACCAGTTTTAATAAATTACGATAACCTGTTTTATTTTTCGCCAAAAGTATAAGATGATATAATTTAGCATCAACTTTTGGCGTTTTATCAGTAAGAGAACGCGGAGCCAAATAAACTTCACAACCAATTATTGGTTTAATCCCCATCTTTTTGGCAAAAGAATAAAATTCTATTGCCCCATACATTACCCCATGATCAGTCAAAGCTAATGCATCCAAACCCATTTCTTTTGCCTGCTTTAAAAGCTGCTCTGGGTGAGCCAAGCCATCTAACAAAGAATAGTGGCTATGGACATGAAGATGGGTAAAATACATAATATATAAGTCAAATAGTTAAAACTAAAAGTATTTTATCACAAGAAACAAGAAAGACAAAATATGAATTTACAAACAGAAAGATATTATTGGAAAAAAGGTTATAAAATAATTGCCGGCCTTGATGAAAGTGGACGAGGACCATTAGCTGGACCAGTAACAGCAACGGCAGTTATTATAAACCCAAAATTTCAAATTAAAAATCAAACATTCAAAAAAATTTTAAAAGACACAAGGGATTCTAAAAAATTATCAGAAAAACAAAGAGAAAAAATTTTTAAATTGATTCAAAAGCGCCCATATATAAAATTTGCTCATTCATCTATTTGTTCTAAAACAATTGATAAGATAAATATAGAAAACGCTACTAAAAAAGCAATGAAAAATTGTTTAAACAAAATTCTTCTTAAGTATAATCCAAAAAATATTTTAATTTTAATTGACGGCAACAGAATCTTGGATAAAAATTTAAAAATTTCGCAAAAAGCTATCGTAAAAGGAGATGATAAAATCTTTTCAATTGCTTTAGCTTCTATTATCGCTAAAGTAACGCGTGATAAAAAAATGAGAAAATTATCTTTGCAATATCCCAAATATTATTTTCATCAACATAAAGGATATGGAACAAAGCTACATAGAAAATTAATAAAAAAATACGGACCTTGTAAAATCCATAGACAAAGTTATCACCCAATCAAAAAATGAATAAATTATTAGTTATACTTGGCCCTACTGCTTCAGGTAAATCTGACTTAGCTATTAAGATAGCTAAACTTTTTAATGGAGAAATCGTTTCAGCAGATTCACGCCAAATATATAAAGAAATGAATATTGGAACAGCAAAACCAATAAAAGATAATCTGCATCATTTATTAGATTTAATTAATCCTGACAAACATTTTTCTGCGGCTCAATATAAAAAATTAGCATATAAAACTATAGAAGATATACAAAATAGAAATAAACTACCTATTCTATGCGGTGGCACTGGTCTTTATATTTCATCAGTTATTGAAAATTGGCAATTTCCAAAAGTGCCCCCTCAAAAAAAATTAAGAAAAGAATTGGAAAAAAAATCTACAAAACAACTTTTTGAAATTTACCAAAAAATAGACTCTAGTGGAGCAAAATTTATTGATAAAAAAAATAAAAGGAGATTAATCCGCGCAATTGAGGTCTGTAAAGCCAATAATAAATCTTTTTGGCAACAAAGGGGAAAAGCTAAACCTGTTTTTGATACTTTATTAATTGGGGTAAAATTACCAAAAAAAGAGTTAAGCAAAAGAATCTCAAAAAGAATCAAAAAAATGATGAAAATGGGTTTGGAAACAGAAGTAAAAACATTAGTCAAAAAATACGGATGGATTTCTTCTCTTCAAACTATTGGATATCAGGAATGGAAAGAGTATTTTAATAAAAAAGAAGTCCAAAATTTAATTGAACTTCATACTATTCAGTATAGCAAACGACAAATGACGTGGTTTAAAAAAATGAAAAATGTGCAATGGATTGAAAAACCAGAACAAGCAATAAAATTAACTAAGTTGTTCCTTAAATAATCTTTCTAATAATTTTGGATCAGCTGCTCCGCGTGTTTTTGCCATTGCTTGACCAACTAAAAATTGAAGTGCATTTTCTTTTCCTTTTTTATAATCCTCAATTGTTTTGGGATTATTTTTCATTATTTCCAAAATAATCGGTTCTAATTTACTTACATCACTAATTTTCTCTAACCTTTTTGATTTTATTATTGCTTCTGGCTTCCCTCCTTTTTTTACCATCTCTGCCAAAATATCTTTGCCAGCCCGAGAAGATATTTTATCCTCAAATAAAAGAATAATTAATTGAGAGAAACATTGGGGAGTTATTTTAAGTTTTTCCCATGTAATCAATCCTGATTCCATTAATCCTTTCAAATCACTGGTTAAATAATTAAAAGCTAGATTAACTGCTTTTTCTTTATTTACCAACCCAATACTATCAAATTCTCCAACTACTTGTTCAAAGAAATTCATTAATTTTTCATCTTGAATCAATAAATTAATATTTTTTAAGAAAACGTATGATTTTGTGATTCTTTCTTTTCTCTCCCATGGTAATTCAGGTATTTGTTTTTTTATTTCTTCTAAATTAAATAATCCGTCTGATTTATCTTCTGAATAAATGTGTAATCGCGGTAAATCAGGTTCTGGAAAATAACGATAATCCTGAGCTTCCTCTTTCAGACGTTGAGAATAAGTGATTTCTTTTTCTGCGTCCCATCCACGAGTTTCCTGAACTACCTTTTCTCCTTTTTCTAAAACTCCCTTTTGCCTTTGAATTTCAAAATCAATTGATTTTTCCACAGCCCGAAAAGAATTTAGATTTTTAATCTCCACCTTTGTCCCTAACTTCTCATCTTTAGCCAATGATATATTAACTTCACAGCGCATCTGGCCTTTTTCCATATCTGCTTCTGAAACGCCTAATGTTCTTAAAAGCAATTGAAGCCCTTGAGCAAATAACCTCGCTTCTTTCCCACTATGTATAACTGGCTCTGTCACCAACTCCATTAATGGAACACCTGCCCGATTAAAGTCAATCAAAGTTGATTCTCCGTCTACAGAATGAATTAACTTACCAGTATCTTCTTCTAAATGGACACGGGTAATTTTCATTTTCTTTTTAACTTCTTCTGAGTCATTGCTTAAAAATAAAGATAATTCCCCTCCCTTACATAAAGGCATATCATACTGGGATATCTGATAACCTTTTGGTAAATCAGGATAAAAATAATTTTTTCTATCAAATTTAGAATACTCTGGGATTTCCGAATTTAAAGCCAAACCAACTGTTATAACCTGTCTTAACGCCTTTTTATTAATAACAGGAAGCGTTCCTGGATGCGCTAAACAAATTGGACAAATATTTGTATTCGGAATTTTTTCTTCTGGATTATTCAAACAATCACAAAACATTTTTATTTTGGTTTTTAATTCTACATGTATTTCCAGTCCGATAGTTGGTTTAAATTCCATATACTCCGATTATTAAAGTTATTTAAATTATACATCAAAAAAAATATCTCGCCAATAATATTAAAAGCCCCGTGAAAATTCACGGGGCTTTTTCATATCTCTATTTTTCTATCTCTATGCCCATACTTCTTGCTGTTCCTTCCACCATTTTCATAGCCGCCTTTATGTCTGATGTATTTAAATCAGGTAATTTCCTTTGAGCAATTTCTTCCACTTGTTTTTTTGTAATCTTCCCAACTTTTTGTTTTAAGGGATTACCAGCTCCTTTTTGTATTCCTGCCGCTTTGCGCAATAAATCAGATGCTGGCGGTTGTTTAAATTTTAAATCAAAACTCCTGTCTTGATAAATTGTAATTTCTACAGGAATAATATCTCCTGCTTGTTCTTTTGTCTGATCATTAAACCGTGTACAAAATTCCTGAATATTTAAACCATGTTGGCCTAAAGCCGGACCAATAGGGGGAGCAGGGTTAGCCTGCCCAGCAGGAATCTGTAAAATTAAAGTTGTTTTTATTGCTTTGTCCATATTTAATTAAAATTTTTAACTTTTTTTCACTTGAAGAAAATCTAAATCTACTGGTGTATCTCTTCCAAATAAAGATACTGATACTTTAACTCTTCCTTTTTCATGATCTATTTCATCAACCTTCCCTTGCTTGTCTTTAAAAGGCCCGTCAATAATAGTAACTAAATCTCCTTCTGTAAAATCTATTTTATATTTTGGCTCTTCTTCCCCCGTCTTCTTTAGAATATTCTTTATCTCGTCGTCTTGGACAGGACGAGGAGTTGTTCCTGCCCCAATAAAACCTGTTACCATTGGAGTATTTCTTACAACATACCAGGAATCATCAGTTACTATCATTTCAACAAAAACATAACCTGGATATATTTTTTCTTCAACAACAGCACGCTTGCTATGTTTTATTTTTATTTTTTTCTCTTTAGGTACTAAAACATTAAAAATCTTATCCTGCATCTGTAAAGACTCAATTCTTTGTTTTAAACTCCGAGCTACTGCATCTTCATATCCAGAATAAGTATGAATTACATACCAATTTCTTCCTAAATTTATCTGCTGTTTTGGCATAAATCAATTAACAATCAATGATTAATAATTAATAAGGTTGTCATTTAATAACGGCACTCATTGCTCGCATTAATCCAAAATCAATAAGCCCAAGAATAATAGCAACAGCAAAAGAAAGTCCAAGAACACCCAAAGTATAACGTATTGTTTCTTTACGCGTGGGCCAATTTACTTTCTTTAACTCTTGAATAACTCCTTTAAAATACCTCTTTATATTTTTCATTTTTTTCTTTTTAAAAATGCCCCAAAGGGCACAATTAGTTTAACAAATAAACCATCTAATTGTCAATCACAATCCTAAATCATCTGCAATTAATTTCATACCTCGCAAAACTAAACCAATAAATTCTTTTAAGGAAAGTTCTAATAAAGATTCACATTGCTGAATAATCTCCCGATTAGCCCCCTTAGCAAACCCTTTTTCTTTAAAACGATTTAAAATATTATCAGTCGTCACATCTTTTATTTGCTTGGAAGGCAACACTAAAGTAGCTGCAACAATTAAACCTGTTAAAGGATCCACACAAAATAAAGCTTTTGCCATTTTGGTTTCAGGCGCAAAACCATGAATTTCATTATGGGTTTTTACTGCTTCTACAATGTCTTTATCTACACCCTGTCTCTGTAAAAACTCTAACCCGATTAAAGAATGCTGTTCTGGCTTGTTTTTTGTATCCTCATAATCTATATCATGAAGCAATCCAGCCAAAACCCATTTTTCTTCATCTTCTTTAAAATATCTTGCTAATTCTTTCATGGCAGCTCCACAAGCCAAACAATGCTTAATTAAATTAGGCGTTTTGACCTTATCATTCAGTATTAATAAAGCTTCGTTTTTATTCATAATAAATATTCATCTTATAAAAGTTAATTTTAAGAACTATTATAAAATATAAAATAGAAAAAAATAATGTCAATGGCTTGACAAAATAAATATTTCGTGCAAAATAATATATACCCCTTGTATTCACTTTGGGATTAGAACTTTTACAAAAATCTACAAATAAAAAAAAGGGAAGAGCTGAATATCAACAATTATTGAGTACTGTTTTAAAATTTTAAAAAAACAAATAATAAGAAAGGGGTGAAAAAAAATGAAAGAAATAATGAGATTAAAAAGTTTAGAATGGGTTTATACAAACGGAAAAAGAATTTTTGTTGAGGATTTAGACAATGAAGGTAATGAATGTTATAGAAAGCCGACTGACAAGGAGGCCAAAGAAATCAAAGAATATTTAGAAAGGAGGTAAACGGAAAAATGAAAACAAAAATAGTAGTAATTGTAGAAAATAAAATATCTTATTCTTTGAATGATTTTACCAAAGGAGAACTTAAAGGTTTCAAAAAAAGAATTAAGGAACAGATAGAAGAAAAATTATTGTTAGGTTGGACAGTATCAAAGATTAAAATAGGAGGTGAATAAAATGATTCCCTGGATTTTGGTTAAAATACTTTCGGGTTGTATTATTGGAGTAGGATTTGTTTATTACTTGGTAAAACGAGAAGACAAGAAAATAAAAAAGAAAAGAGGTTATTAGAAGAAAGTGAGAAGTAATGTTAATAGTATTAAAATGATTAGCAATCTCAATTTTAGTTGCATGTCTTTACCGTATTGTAGCGGATTATTGGAAAAAAAATGAAAAGATATGAAAAAAGGGTAACTAAAGAAAAGAGAGAATTCTCCTTTTAAGTAATTAATTAAGAACTTAGGGAGTCAACGAATCAATCGATGACTCCCTATTTTATTTGTTTAATTTTCCTGCTTTTTCTTTTTCAAAAGAAAATAGGCAACTATCCCGAGTATTACAATCAAAGCAATTATGCCCAGAATCAATACCCAATTCAAACCTCCTTTTTCAACTCCATCCCCAAGCACTGTTCCGTCTACACCATCAGGCACTACTCCATCTACGCCGTAATAAGGTAAACCATCTTCGTCATATTCTTCATCCTCAACTACTACTCCTTCTGTTATGATATTCAAAGTATAAGCAACAAGTTTCTTACTGCAATACCTGTCACAAATAACACCAACAAATACATTCCCACTTTTTGTTATTGGCACATAATTTGTAACAATTGCACCAGGATTTGGCGCAGATTCATCTTTTAACACTCTTCTATCCTTATCATATACAGTTATTCTTATGCTTGCCTCACTAGGCGGAGTCACTTTAGCAGCCAAGGTTTGTCCTTTCTTAACAGCTACTTTGTAGAAATCCTTGGTATCTGTGCCTTCTTTTCCAGAAAGATAGGACTTATATTCTCCTGATCCAACGCTCATTGCTTTTTCAACTGTATCTCCAGCATCTGTCTGAATTCCAGCATCATAACGATCAGTCAAAGATATATTTAGGGAGAGTGATTCTATTTTATGCCAAGTACATTCTCTCTTTATATAATACTTATGCAAATCTTTATCTGAACCCGGCATCCAGGAAAATGAGAATAATATCTGTTCTCCCTTATCCATACTCTCACCCTCTTTAACTAATTGCTTCCTATCTTCATTATACAAAGTTAGTTCCTCCTCACCCCAAGCATCAGAAAAAGCTTTGAATGTGCCTTCCGATTTAAGTTCTTGCCCCGGCTTTACGTTAATATAAAAATATTCTTTTACACCTTTCTCTATCAAGCCAACCTCTTCATAACTTCCTGGCTTTATTTCAACTGCAGTATCAAAATCATCTCCGCCTGCTAACAAAGCTTCTTGAGCATTAACAATTCCTATTATTCCAATCAAAAGAATCCCAAAAAAGACAGTAATTGTTAAATTTTTAGCATTAAATTTTGCCATATTATTTTTAATTTTATTGTTGATATTTTTCGACCATTATAAAGCAAATGGTATATCCATTATCTGAGCTCCTGCTGGTAATTCAAACATACTGTCAGGAATAGCGCTAAGATCTATGTTCTTTAGCTCTACTATTAAGGTACCATCATCTGTTGTTGATTCGGTTCTAATAGGCAGCCCATACTTTGTCCATGTCCACATTTTTACCTCCTCTGTTGCAGTAGTGTATTTGATGACCAAACAACTCTTTCCATCCAGAATTTCAGTACCAAGAGTC
>DAOVIY010000042.1 GCA_030673525.1 bacterium
ACAAGTTGCTTTAGAGATGTTTTTAGTTGATTTTTCCAAGCAAAAATGTTAAATTAAATCACAATAAAAATTTATTCTTTTATGCCTATTACAAGTTCAGCAAAAAGAGCTCTTAGGGAGAGTTCTAAAAAAAGAAAAGCCAATTTACAGAAAAGAATTGTTTTAAAAAAAACAAAGAAAGATTTTTTAAAACTTATTGAGGATGGCAAAACCGAAGAAGCTAAAAAAATGCTCCCAAAAGCATATAAGCTTTTAGATAAAGCTGCAAAAGTGAATTTAATTAAAAAGAACAGAGCAGCGAGAGAGAAATCCAGATTGGCAAAGAAAACACTTAAGAAATAATTATCATTTAATAAATTATAGATAGGCAACCAAGATAATATCTTGGTTGTTTTTATTGCCGATTGTTTTGTTCAGTATTTTCTAGTAAAATATTATTATAATGAGTTATAAATATAAGGTTTTACCTCATCCAGCAGACATTAAATTAGAAATAACAGCTTCTTGTAAAGAAGATATTTTTAAAGGAGCTTTAGAAGGAATGGCTTATATTATTCAGCCAAATGCTTCTCGAAAGAGTGTTTTGAAAAAAGAACAAATAGAAATTCATTCTTTGGATATTAATGCTCTCTTAGTAGATTTTTTAAGTGAAGTTTTAGCTAAATCTGATATTTATAATTGCATTTTTGACAAAGTGAAAATCGAAAAATTAACAGATAATTCTATAAAAGGGAGACTAGAAGGTAAAAATGTGGAAAGATTTTCTAAGGAAATAAAAGCAGTAACTTACCACCAATTAAATATCAATCAAGACAAAAATGGTGATTGGAAGGCAATAATTCTTTTTGATATCTAAATTTTATGTTTAATAAATCTGATTTAATAAAATTAAATAATTATCTTTGGGAAATCCCAAAATCTTACAGGAAGGATATGCTGGTTCCGGCGAGGATTTATATTACTGAAAAAATGCTAGACGAGGTAGTAAAAGATAGAAGTTTGAATCAATTAGTTAATTTAACTACCCTTCCTGGAATTGTGAAATATTCTTTAGCTATGCCAGATATTCATGAAGGTTACGGAGCACCTATTGGCGGAGTTTTTGCTACAAAATTACCTGATGGCATAATTTCTCCTGGCTCGGTGGGTTACGACATCAACTGCGGAGTTAGATTATTAAAATCAAAACATACTGAAAAAGAAATCAGACCCTATTTAGAAAGATTGATAGAAGAAATTTTTCATGCTGTTCCTTCTGGTCTTGGAAAAGGGGGAAAGTTTAAATTTAATATTACTGAAATGGACAGAATTTTAGGAAAAGGGATTGAGTATTTAAAAGAAAAAGAATATGCTACAGAAAAGGATATTGAACATTGTGAGTCAGGGGGATGTTTAAAAGCAGATCCTTGTTTTGTATCTGATTTAGCCAAAAAAAGAGGAAGGGATCAAGTAGGAACTCTTGGATCCGGCAATCATTTCGTAGAAGTTCAGGAAATAACCGAGATATATGAAGAGAAATTAGCTGAGGAATTGGGTCTTAGAAAAGGACAAGTAGTAGTTCTTATCCATACTGGTTCTCGTGGTTTAGGTCATCAAGTAGCAACAGATTATATTCGTCTTTTTATGCAATCAATGGATAAATATAATATTTCTCTTCCTGACAGAGAATTAGCGGCGATTCCTTTTTCTACTCCTGAAGGAAAAGAATATTTCTTGGCAATGGGAGCAGCAGCGAACTTTGCCTGGTCTAATCGCCAAATGATTACTTATTTGATCAGAAATGCTTGGAAAAAAGTTCTGGGACTAAAAGAAGAATCAATAGATTTAGTTTATGATGTTGCTCACAATATTGCCAAAATAGAAGAACATGAGATAGACAAAAAGAAAATAAAGTTAATTGTCCACCGCAAAGGCGCAACTCGAGCTTTTCCTAATCAACCAGTGTTAATTCCCGGTACAATGGGAACAGCTTCTTATGTTTTAGTGGGTACTGAAAAATCAAAAGAAGCTTTTTATACTGTTTGTCATGGTGCTGGACGGACAATGTCCCGTCATGAAGCGAAAAGAAAAACAAGCGGTAGGGAAGTTTTACAACAACTTACTAAAAAAGGTATAATAGTTAAGTCAGGCTCTCTTTCTGATTTGGCTGAAGAAGCCCCTTTAGCTTATAAAAATGTTGATGAAGTAGTAGAAGTAGTTCATCAAGCTGGGTTAGCTAAAAAAATAGTTCAATTAAAACCTTTAGCAGTCATAAAAGGATAAAGGTCGAAAAATTAATTATTTAATTATTATGGAAGAAAAACTCATAGGAAAAATCACTCATTATTTTGGAAAAATTAATGTTGCCATTGTTGAACTTTCTCGCGTACTCAAAGTAGGTGATCATATTCATATTAAAGGACATAGCACTGATTTTGAGCAAGATATTTCTTCAATTCAGATAGAGCACGAAGATGTGAAAAAGGCTAAAAAAGGAGATGCAGTTGGAATAAAAGTTGATGAAAAAGTGAGGGAAGGCGATGAGGTTTATTTAGTAGTTTAGTATGAAAAAATTAGTCGTGTTTGAAGCTATTGCTGTTTTAATTGGAACAATTATTGGAGCTGGTGTTTTTACGCTTCCTTATGTGGCTGTTCATTCTGGATTAGCCACAACATTAATCTGGTTAATTATTGTTAGCTTCATTATTACTTATCTTCATCTTGCTTTTGGAGAGATAGTTTTAAGAACAAAACAAGATTTTCGTTTGCCCGGATATGTCGGGCATTATTTAAATTCTTCAGCCAAAAGATTTATTCTTTTAATAACCTTTTTTACTTTTTCATTTTCCCTTCTTATTTATTTGCTTTTAGGCTCACAATTTTTACGGATAATGTTAAATTCTATTTGGGCAAATTTTTCTTTTTCGCAAGGATTTTTAGTTATTTTTCTTTGGTTTTTGTTAAGTTTGGCGATTTTAAGCAAAAGTAAAAGATTATCAAAAATTAATTTTTATTTATCTTTTACCCTTCTTTTTTTATTTTTCATCATTGCCATTTTTGCTTTACCTCATTTTAAAGCAGAAAATCTAAATTTTTTTGATTTTACTAATAGATGGGGTTGGTTAATTCCTTATGGTGTTGTCTTTTTTGCTCTTAA
Organism: bacterium; assembly: GCA_030673525.1. Taxonomy (GTDB): domain Bacteria; phylum Patescibacteriota; class Minisyncoccia; order UBA6257; family UBA6257; genus DAOVIY01. Next base: position 3,137 of record DAOVIY010000042.1, read on the forward strand.
TGGAATGGTGGCCATTCCTGAAGCGGCAAAAGTTTTAGAAATAAAAGGAGAAAATAAGGAAAAATTAAAAAAGGTTATTATTATCGGCACACTTATCCCTGCTTTTTGTTATTTGATTTTTATTTTAACAGTGGCAGGAGCCAGTGGATCTTTTACTTCAATAGAAGCTATTCAAGGATTAAGGGGTATTTTGGGGAATAATATTGTTTTATTAGGAGCAATATTGGGATTTTTAGCAGTTTCAACCTCTTATTTAATTTTTGCTTCTTATATTAAAAATAGTTTTATTCATGATTTTAAATGGTCTCGTTTTATAAGTTATTTTTTGGTAGTTGTTGGTCCATTACTGCTTTACTGCCTCCATTTAGAAAATTTAGTTAAACTTATTTCTTTTATTGGAGGAATGTTAGGAGGACTTGAGGGAGTAATGCTTATTTTTGTTTTGAGAAAAGCAAAGCAACAAGGAGAAATAGAACCACCTTTTCAGGTTCCTTTAAATAAAGTTTTAATTGTAGTTTTTATAACAGCTCTTGTCATCGGAGCCCTTTGTCAAACCTTTTTAGTCTACTAAATGACCCTTTATCTTTGCTTGATGCTTGACAATTTTTTTTTGGTATAATTTAATATAATAAAGAAATAACTTTTATATACATAGCAAATAATTTTTGTGCGTGCGGGTTGACAAGGTTTTTAAATGTAATAAAATATAGTGTAGAGAAAGCGGTGGGGCTATTTGTTAACGATTAAAAAAGAAATGGTTATGTTGGCCAATCCACAAAAAAGAAATTAAATGAATTGTTAGGACAATAAATTCTATTATAACGAATATAAAGAGACCACCCCGATTTATCGGGGTGGTTTTTTGATATATTATATTGTGATATAATTAAAACTAGTAAGTTTTAATTTCAACGTTCTCGAGCGAAGCGAGAGGTTGTTATAATCAAAAAATGAAGATTGTTGCTGATTTTCACATTCATTCCAAGTATTCGCGGGCTACTTCTCATAATATGGATTTGGAGCATATTGCTCAAGCAGCTCAAGAAAAAGGAATCACCGTTGTTGGAACAGGTGATTTTACCCATCCAGAGTGGTTTGATGGGCTTAAAAATAAATTAGAGCCAGCAGAGGAAGGATTATATCGATTAAAAGATAAAGATGATGGTGTAAGGTTTGTTGTGACAGGTGAGATCAGTAATATGTATACGAGAAATGGAAGAGGCAGGAGAATTCATAGTCTTATTATTTTACCCTCTCTAGAATCAGCAGAAAAAATAAATAATATTTTATCCTGGCAAGGTAATATAAAATCAGATGGGCGTCCTATCTTAGGCATGGATACAGAAGAACTTTTGAAAATTGTTATTGACGCAGAACCAAATGCTTTATTTATTCCAGCGCATTGTATGACTCCTTGGTTTGGTATATTTGGTTCAATGTCGGGGTTTGATTCTTTAGAAGAAGCTTTTGGAGAAAATACTAAACATATTTATGCTATGGAGACGGGGCTCTCAGCAGATCCTGCAATGATTTGGAGAATGGCTGATGGCCGTAGAATGACTTTGATAAGTAACTCAGATGCTCACAGTCCAGTAAAGTTAGGCAGGGAAGTAAATGTTTTTGATACAGAATTGAGTTATTCTGCTATTAGAGATGCTATTATTAAAAAAGATAAATCAAAATTTTTATATACAATTGAATTTTTTCCACAAGAAGGAAAATATCATTATGATGGTCATCGTTTATGTAATGTAAGTATGTCACCAGAACAAAGGAAAAAAGTGAAAGGAATTTGTCCAAAATGCGGTCGTAAGCTCACAATAGGTGTTTTATCCAGAGTTGATGAATTAGCTGATAGAGAGGATGGTTTTGTGCCTTCTGACGCTATTCCTTACAAAAGCCTGGTTCCATTAAAAGAAATTATTGCTGAAGCTATGGGCGTAGGGCCTCAAACAAAAAGTGTAGAGCAGCAATATCAAACATTAATTCAGAAATTTTCCAATGAATTTAATATTTTATTAGATGTTCCATCAGAAGAATTGGATAAATTTACTTTGCCTAAGATTGCACAAGGCATAAAAAGAGTAAGAGATGGTAAACTAATAATAGATCCTGGTTATGATGGTGAATTTGGTAAAGTTAAAATCTTTCATGAAACTGA
>DAOVIY010000067.1 GCA_030673525.1 bacterium
AATAAAATTATTAATTACTGGTGATCCCAAAACAGTTAAAAGTATTGAAGCTATACTTCGCTATCGCCCTAAAACACTTAGTTCTGTTTTTGAAAAAAAGGAAATAAGAACTGTTTTAATCTCCGGCTCTTCTTTTCGATTAGAATTAGTAACCCTTAATCAAGTTTTTTCTGAACAGATTTTCCCCTTAGAAATAAATTGGGAAAATCTTTCCAGCTATACATTTGATAATGTTGAAATTAGGGCAGAATGGCCATCAGGATTTGTCTTTCAGGAATCTAATCCCGAGATTTTTTCTGAAAGCTCAGAATATAATAGATGGATATTAGGAGAATTGAGTCCAGCCAGCCATGGAAAAATAATAGTAAAAGGATTTACTACTGGTCAGCCAGGCGAGACAAAAAGAATAATTTTGCATTTAGGTATGGTTAAAGATAATGTTTTTCTTCCTTTGGCTAAAACCGAAGGATATACGACTTTGATAAGAAATCCTTTATTAATTTCATCTTTAGTTAACGGTGAAATAATCCATAATGCCGATTTGGGCAAAACATTAAATTTTGTTATTGATTATCAGAATAATTATTCCGCCACTTTAAGAAATTTAATAGTAAAAGTAGTTTTTAGCGGAGATGTTTTTGATTTTTCTACTTTAAGAGCACCTAACGGTGCGTTTTCCTCGCGTTTGAAAACTTTAACTTGGGAGGGAACAAAAGTTTCTCAGCTTTACGCGCTTAATCCTGGTGAGCGTGGAAATCTTCCGTTCTCCATAAAGCTTAAAAAGGATTGGCCAATGAAAAGCCAAGCTCAAAAAAATATAGTTTTGGAAACACATATTACTATTGAAAGCTCTAATATTCCGGAGCAGTTAGAAGTTTCTGAGTTACCGCGCGCAGCTGCTTTAAATACGATTAAACTTAATTCAGATAGCAAGGTAGTAATTGGCAGTTATTTTCGTGACGCTTCTTCAGGAATTGCCAATACAGGAAGCCTTCCCCTCAAAGCAGGTGAGCCAACTGATTTTACTATGCATTGGAAAATTATTAATAATTTTAACGCTTTAAAAGATATAACAATAAGAACTACATTACCTCTTTGGGTGAAATTTACTGGCCAAATTGCAGGGAATTATGGGCAAAATCCGCCACATTATGATTCTGCAATAAGGGAAGTTTCGTGGACTATTCCTTCTGTTCCTGCCGGCTCAGGAATTTTAACCAAAGCATCAGAAGCTATTTTTCAGATTAAAGTTCTTCCTTCATCATCCCAAGTAAATCGGGGGATTGATTTACTTGGTAATACAATTTTAACAGCTACAGATGCGTTCACAGGGAAAAATATTTCCCTTAATTATCCTGTTGTTAAATCTACGCAATTAACTGATAAGACTGTTTTTGCTGGAGATGGAATAGTAAGACCATAGTAATAATTTTGAATTTTTAATTTGTTATGACAAAAGATTTAATGGAAAAAATTATATCTTTGTGTAAAAGGCGTGGTTTTGTTTATCCTTCTTCTGAAATTTATGGAGGATTTGCTAATATTTATGATTTTGGGCCATTAGGTTCGCTTTTAGCTAAAAATATTCGGGATATTTGGATTAAAAAAATTGTTCAAGAGCGAAATGATATGTATTTGATTGATGGCTCAATATTAATGCATCCAAAGGCATGGGAAGCTAGTGGGCATACTGTTGCTTTTACTGATCCTTTAATACAATGTCCATCATGTAAAAAAAGATTTCGAGCAGATCAATTAGAAGGCTGGAAACTAGAAAAAGATAATCAAACAGGAGAATGGAATGTTTTAGATCAAGGGAGTTTAATTTGTCCAGATTGTAACGGGAATTTAATTCCCGATGTTAAAGAATTCAATCTTTTAATGACAACAAGTATAGGTTCGATTGAGGGGGAAAAGACAAAGGTATATCTTAAAGGTGAATCATGTCAGAATATTTATCTTGATTTTTTGCCAATAAGGGATACGATGGGAGTAAAAATTCCATTTGGTGTTGCGCAAATTGGTAAAGCTTTTCGTAATGAAATTACATTAGGTAAATTTCTGTTTAAGGTGAGAGAATTTGAGCAAATGGATATTGAATACTTTTGTTCACCAGAAGAGGCGAAGAAATTATATGAAGAATGGAAAGATATTAGATTTAACTGGTATATTGATACAATTGGTTTAAGTAAGAATAGGCTTCGTTGGAGGCAGCATTCTTCTGAAGAAAGAATTTTTTATGCTAGAGATGCGTGGGATATTGAATATAAATTCTTTGATGAGTTTGAGGAATTAGAAGGAATTCATGATCGTTCTGATTATGATTTGAAACAACAAGGAAAGTTTTCTGGAAAAACACTTGATTATTTTGATCCAGTAAGCAAAATGAGATTTATCCCAAATATTATTGAATGTTCTGGGGGTCTTCAAAGGACATTTTTGGCTATTTTAGCAGAGAGTTATCAAGAAGAAAAAGTAGATAATGAAAAAAGAGTGTTTTTGAAAATTAAACCAAGCCTTTCCCCATATAAAGTAGCGGTTTTTCCTTTAGTTGCAAATAAAGATAATTTAATTGAAAAGGCTAAAGATGTTTTTCATCTTTTAAAACCTGAATTTATGATAATGTGGGATAGTATTGGCAATATAGGAAAAAGATATCGACGTCAGGATGAAATTGGCACACCATGGTGTATAACAATTGATTATCAAACTTTAGAAGATAATACCGTTACAATTCGTGATCGAGATACAATGAAACAAGAAAGAATTAAAATAGAAGAAATTATTAGATGGATAAAAGAACATTTAAATGTATAAATTCAAACTTACAAAATTAAGTAA
>DAOVIY010000021.1 GCA_030673525.1 bacterium
ACAAAATAAACTTGACCAACTGGTTTCAAACGAAGAAAGAATTTAGTCCATTCATTGTCATAATTTAGAATTAAATAATCAGTATCTTTTTGATTTTGAAAAATACGGGCTTTTGCGCGAGCATAATCTTTCATATTGCAATGGCGATTAAGATGATCCCTATATAAATTAGTAATTACAGCTATCTTAGGTGTTTTATATTTTGGTTTTAACAGTTCGAGTTGAAAACTGGATAACTCTAAAATAACCGGAATACTTGGTTTTAATTTATCTAAAAACGAAAGAACTGGATTGTCTGGTGTATTTCCACCCACCACAACATTATTATACTTCTCATGCAAAAGATGACCGATCCAATTAGTTATTGTAGTTTTACCCCAACTGCCAGTTACAGCTATAACTGGACTTTTATTAAATCTAAAAAATAAAGTTATTTCATTTTCAATGAATTTATTTGCTTGGTTGGCAATTTTAAGATAAGGATTATCTTTTACTGGTACACCTGGATTTACAACAATAATATCATTGTTTTGAAAATCATTTTTGTTATGTTTTCCTAATACTAATTTTATTTGGGGAAGATATCTTTTTAATCTTTTTAGTGACTTTTCTAAATCTTTTTTTTGTTTTAAGTCAGTAATACTAATTTTAGCCTTGTGTTTTAAAAGCCATAAACAGGTAGATACACCACCACCCAATATTCCCAATCCCACTACTAATACTTTTTTACCCTTAATAAATTTATTGATTTCTTGCATAATAATTATTTTAACATTCAAAAATCTTTATTGCCAATCTTGATTAGGGGTTGATTTTTTTCTTTTTTTTGTTATAATTATTTTGACGATCGCAAGGTTGTCAACGGTGGGGCTTCCTTTCCTGCTTGCAGGAAAGGATCACCAGAAAAACAGGTGTCTTTGATACCTGTTTTTCTTTTATTTTTGAGTAAAATGAAGAAACAATGTTCTTGAGCGAAGCGAAAGGTTGTTATTTCTGGCTTAAAGGTGTTAAAATAAAAGAATTATGAGCACCAAAGATGTGATTATCATTGGTAGTGGTCCAGCTGGTCTTACAGCTGGAATTTACGCTGGTAGGGCAAAACTCAAAACATTATTATTCACTGGTTCACCTTTGGGAGGGCAATTAATGCTTAGCGAACAAATTGATGATTTTCCCGGTTTTCCTGAAAAAATGACAGGTCCAGATCTTATAAAAAAAATGATAGAACAAGTTAGAAAATTTGATGTAGAAATGATAGAAAAAAATGTGGTTTCTGTAGATTTTAAAAAAAGACCTTTTGTTATAAAAACAGATAATGAAGAATATTTGACAAAAGCTGTAATTGTAGCTACTGGAGCCTCAACTAAATGGCTTGGTTTAAAAAATGAACAGGAATTGATTGGTCATGGTATTTCTGCTTGCGCTGTATGTGATGGCTTTTTCTTTAAAGATAAAATTGTAGGCGTTATAGGAGGAGGCGATAGTGCTATGGAAAATGCTATTGTTTTAACTAAATACGCAAAAAAGGTTTTTATTATTCATCGTAGAAATGAATTAAAAGCGTCTAAGAGATTACAAGAGGAAGTTTTTAATAATCCTAAAATAGAATTTATTTGGAATACTGTTATCTCAGAAATTAAAGGAAAAAATTCTTTAGAAGGAGTTTATATAGAAGATGTAAATACAAAAGAAAAAAAGATTTTAGAATTAGATGGATTATTTGTATCAATTGGTTATAAACCAACAACTGATATTTTCCAAAATCAATTAGAACTAGATAATTATGGCTACATCAAAATAAAGGAAAATACAAAAACTTCTGTTGATGGAGTATTTGCCGCAGGGGATGTTTGCGATACTAAATATAAACAAGCAATTACTGCTGCTGGTTTGGGCGCTATGGCTCTTTTGGATGCTGATAAATGGTTAAGGAAACAAGATAATAGAACTTGACAATCGTTTCATTAAATGCTACCATATTATTGATTAGTTATTTGATAAAAATTTTTCAAAGGAGGATTTGAAATGTTTAGAAAATTTATCAGAGAAATTGCTTTATTTATCTTTTCCTCGTGTCTAATCTTCTATGTTTTGGTTTATTGTTTATTTGATTTTTTCATAAACTTATTTATGGGAACAAAAACAGCAAAACTACTTCTTTTGACCAGGGAAAATATGGATAGAGCAATACAAAGTATTGGAGTATTTATTATTGAAAAATTAGAAAAGAAGCAAATGTGGTATTAAAAGGGCGTCAAAAATTACTAGAATTACTAGAATTAGACGTCCTTTTCATTTACAAATCTTTAAAAATAATGTAAAATACTTTTTAGTACTTAAAAATTTAATTTGTATGTGTGGACCAATTTGCGCTATAGGAATAGCTAGCGGATTAGGAATTTCCCGTTGGTTTGGTATAGACGATATAACTTTAGGTTTATGGATAGGAGCGCTTATTCTATCAGTTTCTATTCAATTAAATATATTTTTAACTAAAAAAGGTAAAAGTTTTCCTTTTAGTTTTTGGGTTATTTTCGGAGGAACCTGGATATTATCATTTTTGCCAATTTCAAAAACTTTAATCCAAGATCCTTCTTGTAATATCTTTGGCTTTCCTCGAGTAATTTGCGGCTCTATTTTGGGAGCATTAATTCTTTTTTTAGTAGATAAAGTAAATAATTTTATAATAGATAAACATAATAAAAAAGTTTATTTTTATTATCAGAGAGTTATTATTCCTATTATTGGTTTAATTATTGTAAGTATGATTATTGAATCTATATGTTAAATTAAAAATTATGAATATACGAGATAAAAAAGTTGCTGATTTATTTAATAAGATTAAAAAATTCAAAGAAGAAGGGAATGCTTTGGATTTATCGTCGAAGGAAGATTTGGGAATAGCTGTTATGAATTTAATCTCTATGGAAGAGCATTTCTTTTTTACTTATGAAAAAACAAAAGATGAAAAATACCTTGATTTGCTTAATAAAATAAGGGAGTTCCGTAAAGAGTTATTAGCAAAAATTGTTAAAAATCCAGATGGAGAAATTTGGTGTATTTCAAAACATCTTTTATCTGCGAGTATGCGTTTGATGGAAGTAGGAACTAAAAAATTAAGAAACGGCGGAGAAAAAGAGACAAAAGATTTATTTGATAAAGCTTATGCGCTTTGGAATATATTTTGGGGATTAAATTTAAATTTGATAGATGTAAAAGATGTTAAGCAACGTGATGAGAACGAGAATAATAATCTTGAAGTAGCAAAAGGGAAAAAATCTAATGTTTTTGATAAATTAAGCGGTATTATTAAAAGCATAATAGATTGTTGTAAAGAGTGATTTAATATGAATATTTCACTTTTTGATTATCATTTGTCAAAAGAATTTATTGCTCAAGAACCAATAGAGCCGCGAGACCACTCGCGTCTTTTAATATTAGATAGAAAAATCAAAAAGATAGAGCATAAAAGATTTTATGAAATATTAAATTATTTATCTGATAATGATGTTTTGGTTTTTAATAATAGTAAAGTAGTGCCAGCGCGTTTATATGGAAAGAAAATTCCCACACAGGGAAAAACGGAAATTCTTCTTATTCGACCTGAGAATAAAAAGATTTTTGATTTTATTTCATGGCCTAAGCGATGGGTAATTATTGGGAAACCTCAATTAAAACAAGAGCAGATTATTGAATTTAGCCAAGCATTAAAAGGAAAAATAGAAGAAATATTAAATTACGAAAGAATTATATGTTTTAATATGGAAGGTAATGCTTTAAAGCAGGAGATTTTATCTTTAGGGCAATTTCCTTTACCTCCATATATTACTAATCCTATAAAATATTCTTTTTCAAAATATCAAACAATCTATGCTGAAAAGGAAGGTTCAATTGCTGCCCCTACTGCTGGTTTTCATTTTACAAAAGATCTTTTTAAAAAAATAAAAGAGAAAGGAATTGATATACAATTTATTACTTTACATGTAGGATTGGGAACTTTTCTATCAGTAAAGTCGCAGGATATTGAAAAACATCAAATGCATTCAGAATCTTTTGAACTTTCTAAAGATGTTGCTAAAATACTTAATAAAGCAAAATCAGAAGGTAAAAGAATTATTGCTGTTGGAACTACTGTAACCCGTGTTTTAGAAAGTTGTGTTAATGAAAATTCAGAATTAGAACCAAAACAAGAACAGACAGATTTATTTATTTACCCTGGATGTAAATTTAAATTTGTTGATTCTTTGATTACAAATTTTCATCTTCCTAAATCAACTCTATTAATGTTGGTTTTTGCCTTTGCTGGAGGGGATATAATTCTAAAAGCTTATCAACAAGCTATTATGAAAAAATATAGATTCTTCTCATTTGGAGACGCAATGTTTATAAAATAACAAAAGGTTTAGCTCAATGTTTAAAATTATTAAAAAATCTAAAATTGATAGAACTCGTTTGGGTGAAATACAGACCAATCATGGAACTGTAAAAACTCCTATTTTTATGCCCCCGGGAACCCAAGCAACAGTTAAAGCAATAGGACCTGATGATTTAAATAAAATTGGCATAGAGATACTTTTAGTTAATACACTTCATTTACACCTCCAACCAGGCGAAAATCTAATTAATGACTTGAGGGGTATCCATCAATTTATGGGCTGGTCTGGACCCATTCTGAGCGATTCTGGAGGGTTTCAGGTGTGGAGTTTTAGCAAAAACAGGGCAAAAAATGGGCAAAATTTAGCTAAAATTAGTGAAAATGGGGTAGAATTTTTTTCTCCTTTAGATGGTTCAAAACACCTAATTACGCCTGAAAAATCAATTGAAATTCAGCATAAATTAGGTTCTGATATTATTATGGCTTTTGATGAATGCAGTCCTAATTCTAATAACAAAGAATATGCTAAAGAATCAATGGAAAGAACTCATCGCTGGGCAGAGAGATCATTAAAAAAACATCAAGAGCTTAGTAAACATTATATTAATAATGGTAAAAAACCACCTTTAATTTTTGGTATTATTCAGGGCGGTATTTTTGAAGATTTAAGAAAAGAGTCAGCTAAATTTATTACTAATCTTGATTTTAATGGAATAGCCTTAGGTGGAGAAACAATTGGTTATAATATGCCAAAAACTTTAGAAATTTTGGATTACCTCCAAGATCTTTTACCAGAGAATAAACCTCGTTATACCATGGGGCTTGGATCTTCGCCATACGATATAATTGAAGTAGTAAAAAGGGGAGTGGATATGTTTGATTGTGTTGGACCAACAAGAACAGCTAGACACGGCTCACTTTATAATTTTGAGTCAGAATTTGAAAAAGGATGTTTAAGAATATCAAATAGCCGTTTTAAAAAAGATAATGGTCCAATTGATGAAAACTGCGATTGCTATACTTGTCAGAATTTCTCCCGCGCATATCTTCATCACCTATATTCTGTAAAAGAATCACTTTATTTACGCTTGGCCACTATTCATAATTTAAGGTTTATGATGAAATTAATTAAAGTATTACGAAATAATATTTAATATGCTTCTTCATACTTGTTGCGCTACTTGCGCATTGCCAATAATTGAATATTTATTAACAGAAGAAAAAGTAGGAGATATTACTTTGTATTTTTATAATCCTAATATCTATCCAGAAGAAGAATATAATAAAAGATTAAAAGATGTAGAAAAAATAGCTAAAATCTATAAATTAAAATTTGTTAATGAGAATTATTTTTATGATGAATGGTTAAAATATATTAAGAAATCATTACCTCAATCTCCAGAGAAATATTTAGAAAATAGTGATAGATGCTTAAGTTGTTTTCACTTTCGTTTAGAAAAAACCATTGAATTTGCCAAAAAAAATAATTTTGATGAATTTGCCACTACTTTAAGTGTAAATCGTTTTAAAAACATTGATTATATAAATCAATATGCTAAAAAGTTAGCAAAAAAATATCAATTAGTTTACAAAGCATTTGATTTAAACCCAAATAAAGCATATAAACTTGGTTTAAAACTTACTAAAAAATATAATCTTTATCGTCAAAAATACTGCGGTTGTGAATTTTCTATGATATAATAAAATTAAAATTATGTCTAAATCTAAAGAACTTTTGGTAAAAATACTTTTTAAAGACACCTATTTAGCGATAATAAAGAATGCTTGCGGATCAGTGATGTGGAGCAATCATTATGCTTTGGTCAACGGAAAAAGAGAAGATATTGTTCATAATGGAACAACATCATGCGCTTTCTTTGTAAGTTCAATCCTTAAGATTTTTGATTTAATTAAAGAATTACATCTTACCGTGAAAGGCACAGAGAAAGATTTAAAAGAATCAGGATGGCAGATAATAAAAGTATCTTCTAGGATGCCTATTGGCAGTGTTGTTATCTGGGAGAAGAAATTGTTCATTGATAGAATATTAAAAAAGAGGGAGGAACATTATCATATTGGTTTTTATATTGGCAATGAAGAGGCTGTTAGTCTTTGGTTTTATCATAATTTTCCTGTAATTCATCACTGGACCTATAATAAATCAAGAAAAATAATTAGAGCTTATTGGAATAAGCAAATAAAGAATTAATGAAAAATTGGGCGAGAAAATTTAATCCCCATAGAACAGCATATCGAACGCCGTCATCATTTAAAATACGTAAAATACATGATAATAAAGCTAAAGTTACAAAACAAAATAAATGAAAAAGGCGACTCTTTATGAAAAATTAAAAGATAATAAAGTCCGTTGTCAGGTCTGTTATAATCAGTGCCTCATTAACAATAAAGGAATTGGAATTTGCGGAATTCGTCAAAATATAGATGGAGATCTTTATCTTTTAGTTTATGGAAAAGCTATCAGTGTAAATACTGATCCAATAGAAAAGAAGCCTCTTTTTCATTTTTTACCTGGCGAAAAAGTTTTTTCTTTAGGAACAATGGGTTGTAATTTCGATTGTAATTTCTGTCAAAATTGGGAAATCTCTCAAGCTCCAAAAATACAAAATATACAATATTCAATACTCAATACAGATTTCTATGGAGAAGAATGGGGGCCAGAAAAAATTGTAAAATATTGCAAGGATAATAAAATTCCAATTATTGCTTATACTTATAATGAACCAACTGTTTGGATAGAATATGCTTTAGATACAATGAAATTAGCTAAAAAAGAGGGGATTAAAAATATATGGGTTTCTAATGGTTTTATGAGTGAAAAAAGTTTGAATCTTATTGCACCTTATCTTGACGCAATTAATATAGACCTAAAAAGTTTTTTAGAAGATTTTTATCAAAAGATTTGCAAAGGGCGATTAGAACCGGTCAAAGAGAATATTAAAAAAATTTGGAAAATGGGAATTTGGATAGAGATTACTACTTTAATAATTCCTGGATTTAACGATTCTGAAAAAGAATTAAAGCAAATAGCCAAGTTTTTAATAGAAGTTTCTAAGGATATACCTTGGCATATTTCCGCTTTTTATCCATGTTATAAAATACTTGATAAATCTCCTACACCTCAAGAAACCTTAATTACTGCCTATAAAATTGGTAAAAAAACAGGCTTAAGATATGTTTATACTGGA
>DAOVIY010000077.1 GCA_030673525.1 bacterium
AATTTTCTCATGCGAAACATTCTCTTTTACATCAATTTCTGCAGACATTAATAAATTATTATTATCATGAGGCACCGACCACAAAGAATGAAGAAGCTCATGGAAAACTACATGATGAAGTAAAACTGGATTTTTATGAACTAGTGTATCTTCTGGTATCCATATAATAGGCCTTCCCATTCCCGCTGTACCTAAAATAACATCCTCAACAGCAATAATTAAATTGCCGAGTTGGAGCTTGAAGACGAGAAATGGTTTCCAATAATCTTTAAAAAAGAAGTATTCCTGAAATGGTCCAAGTAAAGCAAAAAGGAAGCCCATAAAGAGCATTTCCTTTCTTAAATATTTCTTTGACAAAAAAAACAAGAGCCAAAAAAACAAACATATTGCTGAACCAATAAGATAAACAAAATTCTCCATACATTTCATTCTACCAAAAAACCGCCTTCTTGGCGAGACAACGACCGAAAAATCAAAGCTCCCAGAGATTGATAATGTTAAAACCTGTTTGATGGAAAATTAAAAATAAAAAAAGACCCTGCTATTTATACAACAGGGCTTGCGAATTTACATTTTTCCTCTTTTCTATAAATTATTTGAGATTTTCTGAAAAAATTTTACTTCATCTTTCATTATTATAGCTATAATAACTTATCCTCCATCCATACGAGATAAAAAGATAAACCAAAGATCATTGGACCGCCTATGACTGCTGAATAAAACCTTATCTTACCGCAAATATTTCCAAAAATAGTCGAACCGTATTTTCCAGAGTCGCTAATAAGACCACTAAAAAATATCACACACATCCAGGAAGCCCATATTACCATAAGTATTTGTTCTGTCATTACCTTATCCCCTTTCTTTAATTTTTAAAGTCTTTAATTAAAACTAAATAAAAATAATTTTAATTAAAGCATTTATATTATATAATCTTATATTAAAAAAGTCAAACCCGGGAATAAAAATTGTCCAGTGACGGGCTTTTTTATTTACTGCGGGTCGTGGACGACGTTAGAACCAAAATTATGGAAGCTGGAGAGGTTTATATCCCTGATTTAGCCCCTATTGGACGATGTTAGAACCAAAATTATGGAAGCTGAAGAGTTTTATGTGCCTGATTTAAGACCTACTTGTTAGTTAAAAATTTAATTAACTTCCTACGAACCCTTTTTCTCTTTAGTAATAAACTTCCGAGATTAAACCCAATTTTAGTAATTATCTTGTTAATTTTATAAGAAGTTAATGCTTTTTCCTCAAGTCTTTTTACTTTAATTAGTTCTTTTAATTGCTTAAAGTTGTAATCTGGGTCAACAATCTTACGAGCAACTTCTATACCAGAAACCATGGCTGGATGTATGCCCTCACCAGTCAATCCAGAAGCTAATCCTGCTGCATCGCCGATTAAGAAAATGTTATTGAATTCCACTCCCTGATAATCATAATTTATTGGGGCTGCCTGAAATTTGCAATTTGAGGTGTTGATATCAAATTTCTTACACCAGCCATCAAAATTCTTTTTCAATTGGTTGCTTTTAATAAAATTTGGGTTGGCACAAACGCCGACTGAATCAAATTCTTTATGAGGGAATATCCAAGCATAGGTGGGACCAAACTTTTCTAAATCAAAAAATATCTCTAAATTATTAAACTTTCCTTTGGGAACAAGGTATTGCATACCCATGAGAGTTTTTTTTATTCTCAAAGCAAGAAACCTTCTAACCATAGAATTGCTACCGTCAGCCCCTATTAAGTATTTGAAAGAAAGCTTTTCTCTATTGTTAACTAAAACTGAATTCTTTTGTATTTTTATTACTCTTGAATTTAATTGAATCTCTGCGCCTTGCTTTTCTGCTTCTGCTAAATGCCATTTCCCAAGCTCTCTTCTGCTACAAGTCCAAATCCAAGGTTTTTCTAACTTAAGCTTAGTTAAACGATTATCAATATATAGATTGATGTATTTAAACTCCTTTTCAATAAGAAATTTAGGAATATTAAATTCTTTAAGGTCTTTTACGGTCAGTCCTCCAGCACAAACTTTATCTCCCAATACACTATTTTTCTCCAGAACTAATACCTTTTTCTGATTGTTTGCTAAAACTTTAGCGGCAGTCAGCCCAGCTGGACCCGCACCAATTATTATTACATCATAGGTTATATTATTTGATTTCATAATTTTATCCTACCAAAAAATCGCCTGAATAAAAAGACGACTTTTATTTACTGGGCATCGTGGACGACGTTAGAACCAAGATTATGGAAGCTGGAGAGATTTATGTGCCTGATTTGGCTCCTGTTGGACGATGTTAGAACCTATTTTATAACAAAAACGAGCCATTGGCTGATTTCCTGTCCTAAATAAATCTAGTAAGAATGAGGTGTTTAAAAATTTGCTGTAAATTTTATTTACGCTTTCTTTTGTTAGCCTTTTTTTCAAGCATTAGCCGCTTTATTTCCAGTCGCTTCTTGGTTTTGCGAGAATGTGGTGATTTTTTATGTTTACCCAATCCCGTGCTTCTTTTTCCCATATGTGTATTTTATAAATTAATTTTAAAACCTTTTATATAATTCTACCAAAAAACCGCCCTTTTGGCGA
>DAOVIY010000026.1 GCA_030673525.1 bacterium
GCATTTAATAAAAAGGTCGATAAAAAACTTTAAAATAATTATAATTGGAATTTTAAAAATATGAATAAAGCCTGGTTAATCATAGCACTTGCAATATTAGTAGTGGTTATTATTATGATCGTTCGTAGCGCAGGAGAACCAACCGTGGTTCCTGATACAACAACTACTACTGAAGAAGTTGTTATCGATGATATTTTACCTGTAGATGACGAAGCGATTGATGCTAATGGAGAAGTTTTGGAGGATGAGGAAATTATTGAATAAGTAAAATTTTTCAAAAGGATCCATTATATTTAATATAATGGATCCTTTTATTTACACATAAAGTTATCCACAATGGAACTTGACAAGATTTGAATGTTTGCTATACTAAAAATGCTGTCGTTTGGATAGATTTATAGCTTGCTATTTATCTTGAAAAGCGACAGCATTTTTTATTGTATATTGTATTCAGTTTATCTTGGAGGTTATAATATTTTTGAAGGTCAAGATAGAACTAAATAGATTTTGTTATAAGTTACAATGTATAATCTAATTTCCCGTGCCTAAAATAACTGTTGCCAAGGCAAAAAGGTAAAGATAAAAGTAGAAAAAGAATAAGCTTCACAAAATTTTAACAGGGCTGATATTGTTATCAGCCCTGTTTTAGTTTATAATTGAAATATATTATTTCAATTTTAACGTTCTTGAACGAAGCGAAAGGTTATTATAATATAAATTTTATGAATCTCTCTATTGGTATTATTGGTTTACCAAATGTTGGAAAATCCACTCTTTTTAAACTTTTAACAAAGCAGGAAGTTAATATTGCTAATTATCCATTTACCACTATTGATCCCAATGTGGCTGTTGTTTCAGTAGCTGATGAAAGATTGGAAAAAATAACTCAAATAAGCAAGCCAGAAAAAGTAATTCCTGCTGTAATTGAATTTTTTGATATTGCAGGATTAGTAAAAGGAGCTAATAAAGGAGAAGGTTTAGGAAATCAATTTTTAGCTCAAATTCGTGAGGCCAATGCTATAGTACAAGTAGTCCGTTGTTTTTTAAAAGAAACCGTAGCCCATATAGAAGGTGGCATAGATCCCCAAAGAGATATTGAGGTAGTTAATACCGAATTAGTTTTAAAAGATTTAGAAACTGTAGAAAAAAGAATAAATAAAATTGAAGGAGAGGCTCGGGCGGGAAATAAAGATATTACCAAAGAATTAGAAATATTAAATCAGATAAAGAATTTATTAAATCAGGGTAGTCTTTTAGTAAATTTTTTAAGTGAGGAATTATTAGAAAATTCAGCAGTGAAAGATTTAAATTTTTTGACAGCCAAAAAACAGATTTTTTTATTTAACGGCGAAGACAAGGATGTTCCAAAAGAAGTTATTAATTTTGTTGAACAATTAAAAAGTGAATATATTATTGCTGATTTAGAAACAAATCCGGATTTATTAGAGCTTATCAAAAAAGCCTATCAGGTTTTGGGACTTATTAGTTTTTTTACTATTGTGGGTGAAAAAGAAGCACGCGCTTGGCCTGCAAAAAAAGGCATTAAAGCTCAGGAAGCGGCAGGAATGATTCACAGTGATTTTGCTGATAAATTTATTAAAGCTGAGGTTATTAATTGGCAAAAGTTGTTAGAAGCGGATAAATGGAGCACTGCCCGCCAAAAAGGTTGGATTCAATTAGAAGGAAAAGAGTATGAAGTGCAGGATGGAGATGTTATAATATTTAAACACGGGGGATGAGAAAGAAATTTATATTTTATGGTCAAGTTCAAGGTGTAGGGTTTCGTTTTAGAGTTATGATGTTAGCTAAAAAATTTGATATATTTGGTTGGATAGAAAATAATCATGATCGAAGTGTTACTTTAGTAGCAGAAGGATTAGAAGAAAATATAGAAAGTTTAGTAGATCGCTTAAAAGATTATTTTCAAAATAATATTGAAAATATAAAAGAAAGTATAGAAAAAGATGAAGGGTTAATTGATTTTGAAATAAAATGAGTTTTATCAAGCGTAAAGAGAATAGAAAAAGTTTGTTTGTTTGGACCAAACATTCTCAAGTAAAGATGCGTCAGTATATGCTTTCTGAAAGTAGGGTAAAGCGGGTAATAAGAAATCCCAAAAGAGTGGAGGAAGGTATTGCTCCAAAAACTTTGGCTTCAATGCAAAAGGCTGGTTCTAAAAAACATCCTTATGAGATTTGGGTAATGTATCAACTTGTTAGTGAGCGAGGTCGTAGAATAAAAGTTATTAGCGCGTGGAAGTATCCAGGAATAACTAAACCAGGAGATCCTATTCCAATTCCACCAGATATTTTTGAGGAAATTATTAAAGATCTTGAAATATAAACATGGAGAAAGAAAGATTTGAAGATTTAATAAGCCAGGTTTTAAAAAAACTTCCTTATCGGTTCTTAAATAAATTAAAAAATATTGCCATTGTAGCGCAAAATAAACCCAGTGAATTCCAGAAACAACAATTAGGTTATTCTTCCGGTGGTTGTATTTTAGGATTGTATGAAGGGGTTCCTCAAATTAAAAGACAACATTATAATAAAGCAACGCCAGATAAAATAACTTTATTTCAAAAGAATATTGAAAGAGCGGCAGGTAATAATAAAGAAAGAATTAAGGAAATTGTGCAAGAAACAGTTTGGCACGAAATAGCTCATCACTTTGGCATGAATGAAGAGGAAATTCAAAAGCGAGTTCAAGACAAGAAACCATTTTCTCAAAAAGATATGTTTACTTTTGATCAATTTCAACAATTAGATTTACGTGTAGCTAAAATTTTAAAAGCGGAAAAAATAGAAGAAGCAGATAAGCTTCTTATTTTGCACATTGATTTGGGTACAGAAAAGAGGCAATTAATTGCCGGTATTGCTAATGATTATTCTTTAGAAGAATTAGAAGGCAAAAAGATTATCATTGTGGCTAATTTAGAGCCAAGAAAAATAAAGGGTTATTTAAGTCAGGGTATGCTTTTAGCAGTTGATTCTCCGCAAGGGTCTGTTTTATTAATTCCAGAAGGTGAAGTATCACCTGGCAGTAAAGTAGGATAAAAATATGAAAAAATTATATGTTATTAATAGTTTAGGAATAAAAGAACCTTTTTCATGGAAAAAGATTTGTAATGGTGCTGAACGAGTTGGCGCTTCAAAGGCGTTAGCAAAAGAAATTGCCACTATTATTGAGAGAGAAGCATATCCTGGAATAACCACAAAAGAAATCTTTCAACGAGTTGAACAAATTTTATCAAAAGAATATCCTCGCGGTAGAATTCGTTTTAGATTGAAAGAAGCAATGAGACGCTTAGGTCCAAGTGGTTTTCCATTTGAAAAATATGTTGGAGGGATTTTAACGCAATTAGGTTTTTCCATTGAACTTAATCGATATATGGAAGGGCAATGTGTTCGTCATGAAATTGATTTTTTAGCCAAAGAGAAAAAATATTTTTTAATTGGAGAGTGTAAATATCATAGTTTGCCAGGGGGAAGGGTGGATTTAAAAGTTGGTTTAATTCATTGTGCTCGCTTTTTAGATTTGAAATCAGGTAATTCTTTTGCAGAAATTAAATCAGAAAAACTAAAAATACGACCGATTATTGTAACAAATACTAAATTTACAAGCAAAATAATTAAATATGCTAAGTGTGCTGGTATAGATTTATTAGGGTGGAAATATCCAGAACTAAGAGGGTTAGAGTATGTGATTGAATCAGAAAGATTTTACCCAATTACTATTCTTCCGTCTTTAACCAATAATTTATTAGAAATATTTTATCAGCAAAAATTAATGTTGGTTCAGGATTTATTAAAGATAAATGTAGTAAAGTTTTCAAAAAAGACGAGAATTCCCGAAAAAAAGATCTCTGCCATCAAAAGAGAGGCAGAGATATTGTTATTAGAAGAATAGTAAAAAATGCTACTGTCTTTTGAAACTAAATAGCAAGCTATTCAATTTCTCTAGACAGTAGCATTGGTAGTATAGCAAACATTTAAAGCTTGTCAAGTCCTATTGTGGATAACTTATAAAGAGGATAATTTATTAAAAATTTAACATAAAAATTTAACATTATGCTTAAAATTGCTCATCGTGGTGCTTCTGGTTATAAACTAGAAAATACAAGAACATCATTTAAAGAAGCCTTAAGATTAAAAACAGATGGAGTGGAATTTGATGTTCGGTTGACTAAAGATAAAAAGATTGTAGTTATTCATGACAAAAATCTAAAAAGACTAACAGGCCATAGTGGATTAGTTGGGAGTTTAACTTTAAAACAAATAAGAAAAATAAAATACAAAAATGGGGATAATATTCTTACATTGGCAGAAGTTTTTAAAATATTAAACAACAAATGTGTTTGCAAGATTGATTTAAAGGAAGATGGAATGGAGGAAAAGATAATAAAATTTATTAAAAAAAGACACTTAGAGAAGAGAGTGATTATTACGACAGAATCTTCTTCTATTGCCAGAAAGATTAGAAAAATCTCTTCTGACATAAAGCTGTCATTAGGAGGTCTAAAAAAAAGAATGAAAGCAGAAAGGATTGTTAGAAGCGTAAAGAATGTTAAGGCAGATATTATAAGTCCTCATTATTCTATTATAAGCAAAAAATTAATTAGAGAGGTTCGTAAAAACGGTTTACTTATTGATGCTTATACGGTAAATAAGAAAAAAGACATAGCAAAAATGAAAAAATTAGGGGTTGATATGATTACAACTGATTATCCTGATAGATTATAAAAACGTATATAATAAAGAATAATAAATTATAATTTTATATGAAATGCCAAAAGGAAGAAAATTTAAAAATATGTCCTTGTACTTATTCAGGTTGTTCTCGAAAAGGAATTTGTTGTGAGTGCATAAAATATCATTTAACAAATGACGAATTGCCTGCTTGTTGTTTTTCTAAAGAAGCAGAAAAAACATATGATCGTTCAATAAAGAAATTTATTGAAGATTATAAAATAAATAACAATTAAGAATTTGAAATTATATTAATATGGAGAGATATATTTTGTGGTTTAAGGAAATAAATATCAAAGATGTTCCTATTGTAGGCGGAAAAAATGCTTCTTTGGGGGAAATGTATAGAAATTTATCAAAAAAGGGAGTAAATATTCCAAATGGTTTTGCTATTTCTGCCCAGGCATATTTCTGTTTTTTGAAAAAAGGAAAAATAAAAAAGACAATTCAGGAGATTTTATTTAAATTTAATCCAAAAAGTATTAAGAGTCTTCAAGAAACAGGGAAGAAAATAAGAAAATTAATTTTAGATACACCTTTACCCAAAGATTTGGAAAAAGATATTATTAAAAATTATCAAAAGCTTTGCAGGGTATATAAAAAAAATGATTTAGATGTAGCAGTTCGTTCTTCTGCTACAGCTGAGGATCTTCCTTCAGCTAGTTTTGCAGGCCAACATGAAACCTATCTTAATGTAAGAGGGAAAAAAGAATTACTAAAAGCGGTTAAAAACAGTTATGCGTCTTTATTTACAGATAGGGCAATAATGTATCGTGAGGAAAAAGGATTTAAACACATGGATATTGGGCTTTCCACTGGAGTCCAAAAAATGGTGCGTTCTGATTTAGCATCTTCTGGAGTTATGTTTACTTTAGATACAGAGACAGGATTTTCTAATGTAGTTTTAATTAATTCTATTTTTGGAATAGGAGAGATGATAGTAAAGGGATTAATTACTCCTGACGAATTTTATGTTTTTAAACCAACACTTAAACAAGGATATAAAGCGATTATTAGAAAGGATTTAGGAAGAAAGACAAAAAAATATATTTACAACAAAAAGGCTGGACTTAAGGAGGTTATGGTTTCTCAAAAAAATCAATTAAGGTTTTCACTTTCTGATGACGAAATTCTTACTTTAGCAAAATGGGGAGTTATTATAGAGGAACATTATTCAAAGATTCAAAAAAAATGGATGCCTCAGGATATAGAATGGGCAAAAGATGGAAAGACTGGAGAATTGTTTATTGTTCAATCAAGACCAGAAACTGTTCATTCAATTGCAGGAAATATTTATGAAGAATACAAGATAAAAACCGCAAAAAAACCAATTTTAAATGGTATTGCTATTGGTAATAAAATTGGTACAGGAAAAGTGCATATTATAAAAAACGCTTCAAAACTTCCTGAATTTAAAAAAGGAGAGATTTTAGTTACTAAGATGACTGATCCTGATTGGACTTCAGTTTTTCCTATGGCTTCAGCTATTATTACTAATGAAGGAAGCAAAACGTGTCATGCTGCGATTATTTCCAGAGAATTAGGAGTTCCTTGTATTGTAGGGACAAGAAATGCCACGAAAATTCTTAAAAATGGACAGGAAGTAACTGTGGATTGCACTCAAGGTCTTGATGGTAAGATTTTTGATGGAAAAGTTCCTTTTAAAATTAAAGAATATAATTTTAAAAGATTTCCAAAGATTAAGACCAAGATTATGATTAATATTGGCGCTCCTGAAATAGCTTTCGCAACATCCTTTCTTCCAAATAATGGAGTAGGTTTAGCTAGAGAAGAATTTATCATTGCGGAGAAAATTAGAATTCATCCTTTAGCTCTTTATCATTACAAGAGCCTCAAATCAAAAGAGGTTATTAGAAAGATTAACGAAATGACTGTAGAGCATAAAGATAAGAAAGAATATTTTATAAAAGAATTGGCAGAAGGAATTGCTCAGATAGCAGCTGCTTTTTATCCAAAAGAAGTGATTGTAAGGTTTTCTGATTTTAAAACCAATGAATATCGCAATCTAATTGGAGGAGAACTTTTTGAGCAAGAAGATGAAGCTAATCCAATGCTTGGATTTAGAGGTGCATGCCGTTATATTGACCCACAATTCAAACCGGCCTTTTTAATGGAATGTGAGGCAATTAAAAGAGTTAAAAAGGTTTTTGGATTGAATAATATTTCAATAATGGTTCCATTTTGCCGTACTGTAAAAGAAGGTAAGCAAGTAAAGGCATTAATTAAAAAATCAGGATTGTTAAATAATGATAAACCGCCAAAACTATATGTAATGTGCGAGATTCCATCAAATGTAGTATTAATAAATGAATTTTTAGATATTTTTGATGGAATGAGTATAGGAAGTAATGATTTAACTCAGTTAACATTAGGTATAGATAGAGATAATGCTATCATACAAAACATAGGCGATGAAAGGAATGAA
>DAOVIY010000028.1 GCA_030673525.1 bacterium
AAGCGCGGGATTACTACTATTCGATATAAGCCAACAAGTAGTGAAAAAGAAGCTATAATTTGGGGAAAGAAATATCGTGATAAATATAATCCAAGGCAAAGAGATATTCCAAAATCAAAACTTATGCCAGAAAAAAGAAGAGTTTTTGTAAGTTTTCATCATAAAAATGATCAGCGGTGGTTTGATTATTTTACAAATAAATTTTCCGATGAATATGAAATATTTATTGATAAATCTATAAGCGATAAAAAGGTTAGAAGTGATGACCCAAAATATATTAATAGAGCAATTAGAGAAGACCATATAAAAGGATCGTCAACAACAATTGTTTTATATGGTGTTGAAACATGGAAGAGAAAGTATGTAGATTGGGAAATTTATTCAACCCTTCATTATGAGCACGCTCTTTTAGGCATTGCTTTACCAACAATTCGAAAGACGCCTAATAAAAAGATTATTGTACCAGCGAGGTTACACTATAATATACAAACAGGTTATGCACATTTTATAAATTGGACCAAAGATGCTGCGAAGCTAAAAAAAGCAATAGAGATTGCTATAATGAGAAGTAAAAATAAGAATTTAATTGAAAATAGTCAAGAAAAAATGAAAAGAAATCGTTCTTAATTATAATAATAAAAAGATTATGTACAGCTCAGAAAAAATTAAACATTTAGAATTTATAGAAAGGGTTATAAATCGTTTAGCTAATAATTCATTTCTTATTAGAGGTTGGGTTCTTACTTTTTCTTTAGCAGGACTTGGTTTTTTTATAGGTCAAAAAGAGGAAGTTCTTTTATTACTAATATTTTCTGCGACAACGATATTTTGGTTTTTAGATGCTTATTATCTAAGACAAGAAAGATTGTTTAGGAAACTTTATACAGATTGTCTGGACGATGATGCAGTTAAACTATTTAAGATGGATGTTTCAGAGTATAAAAAAGATGTACCTTCAGTAATTCGTACAATGTTTTCATATCCCATAACTTTATTTTATATCTTTATATTTGTGGTTGTATTTATTCTATATTGTTTCTATGTTTAAAGATTCATTAAAATTCTATAAAAGCCTATTGGAGTTCAACTTCCAAATCTAAACCAAAAGGTCAAAAATTAATTAAAAACATGGATAATAAAATATTGAAAGCTTTAAGGGAAGATTTAATTGGGGAATTAGGGGCTATTAATCAATATCAGGAGCATATTGATGAAATTGATAATGATGAAGTTAAGAAGATATTAGCTCATATTAGAGACGATGAAAAAGAGCATGCGGCTGAGTTAATTAAGATAATCAGGAAATTAGATGTTACTCAGGAAGAAAGGTTTCAGAAAGAGGAGCTTTAAATTAAAAATAATTAATAAAAATATGAAATTAGATAAGAAGGTAGCTTTAATAACTGGAGGTTCAAATGGTATTGGAAAAGCTATTGCCCAGAGATTTTTAGATGAAGGGGCAAAGGTTATAATTTTTGATATTGTAAAACCAGATTATGATGTGGATTTTTACGAAGTTGATATAAGTAATGAAGAACAAATTAAAAAAGCGTTTCAAGAAATAAAACATTTAGATATTGTTGTTAATAATGCTGGAATTTATTTTCAAGCGTCTATTGAAGAAACGTCAAAAGAACAATTGGATAAAATTATTGATGTAAATTTTAAAGGAGCGTATTTAATTTCTAAGTATGCGCTTCCTTTGGTTAAAAAAGGTAAAGGTAATATTATTAATATTTCTTCAGTTGTTGGAATCATTCCTGATCCAACATCTCCAGCATATTGTTCAACAAAAGCGGCATTAATAATGCTTACTAAATGTATGGCCCGGGAATATGGAATAGAGAGTGTAAGGGTGAATGCTATATTACCAGGTCCTATAGATACTCCATTGCTAAGAAGAGTTTTATTTTCTGAAGAATTAATTCAAAAGTATACTGCGTTAAATCCTATGGGAAGAATTGGAAAGCCTGAAGAAGTTGCAAATGTAGCAGCCTTTTTAGCTTCAAATGAAGCAAGCTATGTAACTGGCGGAATATATTCAGTGGATGGAGGGCAGTCTTGTTAAAATTATGGAAAATGATTTTGTAAAATATTTATTCCTGTTTATTATTGGAATGTTGGGAGTTTTTATTGGCAGAAGGATGGCAATTAAAAGAATTATGAAGAAGAAATTTTCGTCAGATAAGGAAGATATGGTATAGTAATACAATAAAGATTTGTATATGTCTCAGTACTATAATCCACAAAGAACAAAAAATTTATACGATTCTAATTTTAAAGAACCATTTAGGCTTTCGCGGTCAAAAATTGATTTGTTTTTACAATGTCCGCGATGTTTTTATTCGGATAGAAAATTAGGAATTGGGCGACCGCCAGGATTTCCATTTGCTTTAAATAGCGCTGTTGATACCTTGCTTAAACAGGAGTTTGATATTTATCGCGCTAAAGGAACAAAACATCCCTTTATGGAAACTAATAAAATTGATGCTGTTCCTTTTCAACATGAAAAGCTTGAAGAATGGCGTGATGCAAGAACAAGAGGAATAACTTATCTTCACAAACCAACAAATTTATTAATTACTGGTGGTATTGATGATATCTGGGTAAATCCTGAAGAAGAATTAATTATTGTTGATTACAAAGCAACGTCAAAGAATGGAGAAGTGAGTTTAGATGCTGATTGGCAGATTAGCTACAAAAGGCAAATGGAAATATATCAGTGGTTGTTTAGAAAAAACGGATTTAAAGTTTCTAACATTGGCTATTTTGTCTATTGTAATGGTAAAACAGATGTAAAAGTTTTTGATAATAAATTAGAATTTGACGTTACTTTAATATCATATACAGGTGATGATTCCTGGATTGAAAAAATTATTTTCGATATTCATAAGTGTTTGAATAATGATGAAGTTCCAAAAGCAGATGCTGATTGTGATTATTGTAATTATGTTGAATCAATAAAATCCAAGACAATAAAACCTAAAAACGGAACGTTATTTTAACGATTATGAACAAACAAAATCTTCTAGTTATTTTAATGATTGTTTCTGTTATGGTTCCAATAGGAGTCATTGGGTATTTTATGATTACTGGGCAAGAAAAGACCACGACAGTTAGAGTATTTTTTGGGAATAATCTGGAAGATCCTCAAGCATTAAATTGTGAAAAAGTTTATTCAGTTGAAAGGCAGGTTTTAAAAAATAAAACAATATCCCAAACAGTAGAAGAACTTTTAAAGGGACCAACTTTGGAAGAACAAGAAAGAGGATACTTGACCAATATTAATTCTGGTGTAAACATGAATAATCTGGTTATAGAAAACAATATAGCTAAAGTTGATTTTGATGAACAATTAGAGTATCAAGTAGGAGGATCTTGTCGGGTAATGGCTATTAGTTCTCAAATTATTGGAACCTTAGTACAATTTCCTGAAATAGCAGACGTTATAATTTCTATTAACGGTCGTACCGAAGATATTTTACAACCTTAAATATATCAATGTTGATTAAAGTCAAAGTTTTTTCACATTCAAAGAAAGAAGGAATAATTAAAAAATCTGAGGATAGTTTTGAAGTAAGGGTAAAAGTAAAACCATTGCAAGGCCAGGCAAATAAAGCAGCAATTAAAGTATTAGCAGGATATTTTGAAATTCCAGAATCAAATATAAGATTAATTAAAGGATTTAGGCATACAAATAAAGTTTTTACAATATCAGAAATTAAATAAATTTATGAAAAAGGGGATTAAAATTAAAAGAAAAGTACATACGCCATTGCGCCGTCCACCTCGTTTAAGTGGGAAAAGGCATAAATTTGGAATTAAACCGATTAAGAAAAAAGCAAAAGGTCGAAAATAATAATTAAAATGATCATCAAAATAAAAACATGACGCAATCTTTATTAATAGGCTCTTTGTCAGTATTCGTAGGCTCTTTGTCAGAAAATTTATGGTTTATTTGGTTTGTTCTTCTTTGGACATTACCTTGGAAAGGCGTAGCCCTTTGGAAAGCCTCTAGAAATGATCATAAATGGTGGTTTATTGCATTGTTGCTATTAAATACAATGGCTATTCTTGAGATAATTTACATTTTCTTTTTCAGTAAAAAGAAAGGAATAATAGAGAAAAAAGAAGAAAAAATAGAAATGCAGAATCCAGAGAGAGTAGAAGAATAGAAATAAAGTAAAAACGCCTCAAAAGGGCGTTTTTTTTATTAGCAATGTGGGTTTTGTGATATAATTTAAATATGGATTTTATAGATAAAAACAAGCCATTAGCTGATAGAATTAGACCAGATTCCATGGATGATTTTTTAGGTCAGGAAGAAATTATTGGCAAAGGGAAATTATTAAAACAAGCGATTGAATCTGATAAATTACCTTCAATAATCTTTTGGGGTCCGCCTGGGAGTGGAAAAACTACCTTAGCTTATATTATTGCCAAACAAACTAAATCTGAATTTAGACGGATGAGCGCAGTTTCCAGCGGAATAAAAGATTTGAGAGAAACTGTAAAACAAGCAGAAGAAAACAAAAGATTAGGAAAAAAGACGATTTTATTTATTGATGAAATTCACCGTTGGAATAAAGCTCAGCAAGATGCATTACTTCCTCATATTGAACAAGGATTAATTATTCTCATTGGAGCTACAACAGAAAATCCAAGTTTTGAAGTTATAGGGGCATTACTTTCCCGTTGCAGAGTTTTTGTTTTAAAACAACTTAATAAATCACAGATTTCGGAAATTCTTAAGAGAGCGTTAAAGAATAAGAAAAAAGGATTGGGGAATCTGAATGTAAAAATAAACGAGAAAATAATTGATATGATTTCAGAAATGAGTAATGGAGACGCTAGGATAGCTCTTAATGTTCTTGAGTATGCTTCTTCTATTTCAAATAAAATTACATTAGATATTGTAAAAGATGCTTTTCAGAAATCTAATTTGTTTTATGATAAAAATGGTGAAGAGCATTATAATATAATTTCAGCTTTACATAAATCAATGCGTGGGTCTGATGCTGATGCTGCTTTGTATTGGTTAGCCAGAATGTTAGAAGCAGGTGAGGATCCTTTGTATGTAGCTAGAAGAATTGTACGGTTTGCTTCTGAAGATGTTGGGTTTGCTAATTCTCAGGCATTAGAACAAGCTGTTGCTGCTTATCAGGCTTGCCATTTCATAGGAATGCCAGAATGTAATGTTATATTGGCTCAGGTAGTTGTTTATATGGCTAAGTGTAAAAAATCAAATGATTTATACATAGCTTATGAAAAGGCTGCTGAAGATGTACGAAAATATGGAAATCTGCCAGTACCTTTACATATTCGCAATGCCCCGACAAAATTAATGGAGGATTTAGAATATGGTAAAGGATATAAATATAGTCCTGATTATGATTACAAAGAAAAACAGGAATATTTACCGAAAGAATTAAAAGATAAAAAGTATTTAGAATAGGATTGGATAATTTTAGATTTTTGAGTTACAGGATAACGATGGGTTGAAGAATATCTAATATCTATTATATTTTAGAATATTAAATATGTTTTTATTATATAGTTTAGTTTTTATAATTTCTTGCTTTGTACTTTATTTTTCAGGTAATTGGCTCATTGATGGATTGAAGAGGATAGGTAGGTTTTTGCATTGGCGGGAATTTATTATTGCTTTTTTTGTGATGGCATTTGCAGGTTCTTTGCCAAATCTTTTTGTGGGCATAAGTTCAGCTATTCATAAAGTTCCTCAACTTTCTTTTGGTGATATTGTTGGAGGTAATTTGATTGATTTGACATTAGCAGTGGCTTTAGCTGTTTTAATTGGAAAAAACGCTATTCCTACTAAGGGTAAGATATTAGAAAGAAGCGCTCTTTTTACAACTTTTGTTGCTATTTTGCCTCTACTTTTAATATGGGATGGTGTATTAGGAAGAGGCGATGGGTTGATACTGCTTTTTGTTTTTGTTTTTTATATTCTTTGGCTTGTTTTAAATAAAGAAAGATTTAGAGAATTTTCCGGAGACGAAGAAAAACAGATCCCAAGTATTCTTAAAGAATTCAGGATTTTTATAAAAGATTTGGGATTGATTATTTTATCTTTTATTCTGCTTTTATTGGCAGCAGAAGGTATAGTGCAGAGCGCTAAATTTTTTGCTGTGTCCTTGAATATTTCTTTACCTATTATTGGAATTTTAATTGTTGCATTAGGCAATACTTTACCGGAAATTCGTTTTGCTGTTGCATCAGCTAAAGCTGGAAAAACAGAAATGATTTTAGGAAATTTGATGGGCGCTGTTATTATACCTGCTACTTTAGTTTTAGGTACGGTTGCTTTAATTTGTCCGATTATAGTTCCTAATTTTACACCTTTTGCTATTGCAAGAATCTTTTTAATAATTTCAGCAATAGCTTTTTATATATTTACAAGGAGACGTAGAAAGATTACAAAAAAGGAGGCAATAATTTTGCTTTTACTTTATGTGTCTTTTGTTATAATTGAGATTTTGATAAAATAATAAAAGATTAAAGTTGATTTTCTAAGATTATGTACTCTTGACAGGATCGATAGAAGGATGTATAATTGGGGTAGTTTTGGAGAAGATTGAGTTGCACCTTAAAATAAAAAAAATAAAAAGATTTTAAAAAAGAAAGGGGTGAATTAGAATGAAAAAGTTAATATTGATTTTGTTAGTGGGTATTTTATGTATAAGTGTTTTCACTATTGTGTCAGCGAAAATTAGTTTTGGAGGCTGGGATAGATGGGATGAGGAACTTCCACCTGCAGAGCATAAATACTGGTACTGGGCAGTTCCTGACAATGAACCAAGAATATGGAATTTGGAAGGTATTGGAAATGAAGGTAGTGATGTTGTGCTTTG
>DAOVIY010000002.1 GCA_030673525.1 bacterium
CTCTTACCAACATTAGAACTGGAAACTGGGGAGCAAGAAGAAATTTTAGATTTAGAAAATCGTCTTCAATTATACAAAATATATAAAGAGCAAGGGATAAAAATGTATGAATTATGGAATAAGCATTCTTATCTTTTTACCCGTCCACCCTGGAAAGACACAGAAATTAAATTTTCCCCACCCAATAATCTTTCACTTTCTTCTTTGCCCCGATTCTTTAAAAAAGTTTTAGAATCTTTTGAAGAAGAAATTCCTCTTGAAGAAAAGAAAATGGTTAAAATAGTGACGCTTAAACAAAGAATTAAAGAATTGGTTCAAAAGTTGACTCAAGGAAAAGATTATAGTTTGGAAGAATTAGTGCCTGATAAAAACAAAAGAGTTGAATTAGTCCTTACATTTTTAGCGGTTCTTTATTTAGTTAAAGAAAATATAGTAAAAATAAAACAAGAGAAAAATTTTGGATCAATATGGATATCAAATTAACAATAGAAAGTTTGCTTTTTGCTGCTGGGGAACCTTTTTCTGTAAAGAGGTTAAGTAAGATTATTAATGTAAAGGAAGAGAAAGTAAAAGAAACTTTAAAGGAATTAAAAGAAGAATTTCAAAATCAGAATAGGGGAATAAGATTAATCAATAATAATGAAGAATGGTTGATGGTTACAGCCCCAGAATCAGCTTCTTTTATTCAAAAATTAAAAAAGGAAGTTATTGAAGGAGATCTTAGTCCAGTTAGCCAAGAAACATTGGCAATCATAGCGTACAGAGGACCGATAACGCGCGCCAGTATAAATGAAATCAGGGGAGTGGATTCTAGCTATATACTTCATCAGCTCCTTCTAAGAGGATTAATTGAACGTTCTATTCATACTGAAAAATACAAAGCCTATCTTTATAATGTCTCATTTGAGTTTCTTCAGCATTTAGGAGTTAGCAATGTTCAGGAATTATCTCAATATGAAGAATTTAGTAAGAAAAATAAATAGATCTCATTTCTTTTGGGTGATTTTTACTTTCTGTTTATTTTTAGTGATTTACGGTTATTTTTTAACACAGCAAAAGGAGGATTTATCAATTGATGTTTTTTTTGAAATTAATAATCTTCATGATGATATAAGCGCTATTTCTTATCTTGTTGGAGATATTGGTTCAGGTAAATTATTAGCTCAAAAAAATGGAGACCTTCATCTTTTTTCCGCTTCCCTAAGTAAATTAATGACAGCAATCATCGCTTTAGATAATTTTTCTTCAGACGAAGAAATTATTATTAGTTCTTATGCAGTTAGTATTGAAGGAGAAGAGGGGGGATTGGTTGCTAATGAAAAGATTAGCGCAGGTGATTTATTAAAAATTCTTTTAATTTCTTCTTCCAATGATGCGGCTATTGCTTTTGAAGAAGCATTGGAGAAAAAAGATGGAAATTTTGTTGATCTAATGAATCAAAAGGCCCGTGAATTTGAATTATTTAACAGCGCATTTTTTGATGCCAGCGGATTAGATAGAAAAGGAAATTTTACCAGTATTGAAGACTTATTTAAATTGAGCCGGAAAATCTATCAAGATTATCCATATTTAGGAGAAATTACGAGAACAGAAGAAAATGTTGTTTATTCAATTGATAAAGAAACAATTCATGATTTAAAAAATACTAATATTTTGGTTGGTGAAATTGATAATTTATGGGGCGGAAAAACAGGTTCAACTCCTGAAGCGAAAGATTGTCTTTTAACTATTTATGAATTTTCTTTTCCTGAAAAAGATGATAAAATAGTTATATCAATTATAGTTTTAAATTCCTCAGATCATTTTGGGGATACAATGAAACTTTACGATTGGGTAAAACAACAAATAGCAAATAACAAACAACAATAAGATTTTATGATTTCTGCTTCTCCGGCTTTTCAAATTATTCGTATTTTATTTTTAGGCGTATTTTCTTCGGTTTTGGCTATTTTTTTAACTCCACTTCTTTCTCATTTTCTTTATAAATATCGTTTAGGAAAACAAATCCGCGAAGATAAAAATACTCCTATATATATTTCCTTACATAAAAAAAAAGAAGGAACCCCAACTATGGGGGGTATTCTTATGTGGGGATGCACATTAGTTGTTACGTTTTTATTTTTTTGTTTTTCCAAAATAACCAATGGGTTTTTTGGAGCTTTAAATCTTCTTTCACGTTCTGAAACATGGTTGCCATTAGGAGCAATGGCTGGGGCTGCTATTGTAGGTTTAGCAGATGATTTGTTGGGGATTTTTCATATAGGGATAAAGGGAGGAGGATTAAGAGTGAGAGAAAAGATTATTATTTATACTTTAATTTCTTTAATCGGTGCATGGTGGTTTTGGGCTAAGCTTGGAAGAGATGCAATTTATATTCCTTTTTATGGAGAAGCAAGTTTGGGAGTTTGGTATATTCTTTTTTTTGTTTTTGTTTTAGTAGCTACTACGCTTTCTATGAATGAGACAGATGGATTGGATGGTTTGGCAGGCGGAGTATCTTTAATCGGATTTGCTTGTTTATTAGTTGTTGCCTTTTCCCAAGGTATGTATAATTTAGCTGCTTTTCTTAGTGTGCTTATTGGGACTATTGTAGCTTTTCTTTGGTTTAATGTTTACCCAGCTCGTTTTTTTATGGGTGATACTGGCGCTATGGCTTTGGGAATTACCATGGGTGTTGTGGCAATGATAACTGATTCGGTATTATTTCTTCCATTTTTCGCTTTTATTTTAGTTGCAGAGTCATTATCTGTAATAATTCAAAAAATTTATCGAAAGATAAAACATAAAAAACTTTTTCTTTCTTCTCCTCTTCATCATCATTTTGAAGCCAAGGGTTGGCCAGAAACTAAAGTAACAATGCGTTTTTGGCTCATTTCTGGCGTGGTTGCCGTTTTTGGTTTGGCTCTATACTTTTTTGATGTTTTTTTGGTATAATTGAAATGGGTACATTTCAATTTAAACG
The DNA here is from genome assembly GCA_030673525.1 of bacterium. Taxonomy (GTDB): domain Bacteria; phylum Patescibacteriota; class Minisyncoccia; order UBA6257; family UBA6257; genus DAOVIY01. The sequence goes on from DAOVIY010000002.1 coordinate 2,963, forward strand.
AGAGGTTGTTATAATATAGAATAATATTGTATAATAATGTAATAGTAATTTTTAAAAGGTATGCCCATTGATTATCAAAACAAATTAGCAGAATTAATGATTTTAGCTGCCCAACAAGGAGCGTCTGATTTGCATTTAAGTGTAGGTAAACATCCAACAGTAAGAATTGATGGAAACTTAGTGCCAGTTTCCAATGAATCAATTTTAACTCCAGAAATGACTGCTGGTTTAATTGGAGCTTTATTAACAACAGACCAACAGGAAAGTTTGATTACTGAAAAAGAAATTGACTTTGCCTTTTCCTATGAAGACAAGATTCGCTTTAGGGTTAATGTTTATTTTCAAAAAGGATATCTTTCTGCTGCTTTGAGGTTAATTCCTGTACACATTAGAACAATTGAAGAATTAAATTTACCCCCAGTGCTTCATGAATTTACTAAATCTCAACAGGGATTTTTCTTAGCAGTAGGGCCTGCTGGGCATGGAAAAACAACTACATTAGCCGCTTTAATAGATGAAATCAATCATAAAAGAATGGAACATATTATTACGATTGAAGATCCAATTGAATATGCCTTTGTTCAGGACAGGGCATTAGTTGATCAGAGGGAAGTTGGGACTGATACATTAAGTTTTCATCGCGGATTGCGTTCAGTGCTTCGTCAGGATCCTGATGTGATTATGATTGGAGAGATGCGTGATCCTGATTCCATATCAATTGCTTTAACAGCTGCAGAAACCGGGCATTTAGTTTTTTCTACCTTACATACTAATTCTGTTAGCCAAACAATAGATCGAATTGTAGATAGTTTTCCAGGATCCCAACAAGGACAAATTCGTTCTCAGTTAGCTACTACCTTAATAGGAATTGTTTCGCAAAGGCTTGTTCCAAGAATTGCTGGTGGTAGAATTCCTGCTTGTGAAATAATGTTTGTTAATTCCGCTATAAAAAATCTTATTCGTGAAAAGAAAACATATCAAATAGATTTAGTTATTGATACAAGTGTCCAAGAGGGTATGATGTCATTAAATCGTTCTTTGGTAGAGTTGGTTCGCAAAAGAGAAATTTCTTTGGAATCAGCAGAAACTTATTCATTAAATCCTTCAGAATTAAGACAATTACTTGGGTAATATGAAATTTATCTATAGAGCTAAAGATAAACAAGGAAATGTCCGCACGGGAAGAGTTGAAGCCCGTTCTTTAGATACTGCGATTAGCATTCTTCAGGGTTATGATTTAATTGTTTTAGAAATTTCACCTGAAAAAAAGATTACTATTTTTGATGAAATTTTTGGTAGAAAGGCGCGTGTTTCAAAAAAGATTTGGCGATTTTTATGCGCCAATTTTCTACTTTATTAGAATCACAAGTTCCTTTGGGAGAAGCCTTAAGAACTCTTTATCTTCAAGCAGCTACTCCTGCTATTAAGGATTTGGTTTTTGGATTAGTATCAGATTTAGATGCTGGGTTTCCTCTTTCCAAGGCAATAGAAAAGAGGAGTGATATATTTGGAGAATTTTATATGCAAATGATAAAATCAGGCGAAATATCAGGCCGATTAGAGGAGGTTTTAACTTATTTAGCTGATTATGCTGAGCATGAATATGATTTAATAAATAAAACAAAATCTGCTGCTGCTTACCCAATATTTTTATTTGGAACTTTTTTGTTTGTATCCATTGTAATTACTGTTTCTTTGGCTCCTCAAATGATTTCTATTTTTGAAGAATTTGGGACAACTCCTCCGATAGGGACAAAAATTTTGATTTTTATTGGAGAATTTTTCAAAAACTGGGGTATTTTAGCAGCAGTTTTTATTTTAGGAATGATTTGGCTTTTGATAAATTATTTTCGTTCTGTTGAGGGAAGAAGGGTTGGTGGCGTGTATATTTTAAAAATCCCCATATTAGGGGAAATCTATAAAAAAATATTTGTTTCCCGTTTTTGTGAAACAGCTGGAACTTTAATTCATGGAGGCATTCCTGTAGTTACCGCTTTTCAAGTTGCCGGGGATGCTACTGGTAATTATACTTACCAAAAGATTGGATATAAAGTGGCTGATGCTGTAAAAGAAGGGAAGAGTATAAGTAGTATTTTAAAAGAATATTATGAATATTTGCCGCCAATAGTTAGCCAAATGGTAGCTGTTGGAGAAGGAACTGGTCGTTTGGATTCAATTTTGAAAAAGGTAGCTGGTTATTTTCAAAAAGAAGTGGATAGGGCTTTTAGCACAATGATTGATTTATTACAGCCAATTTTAGTGGTAATAATAGGTATCTTGGTGGCATTTCTGGTGTCGGCAGTTTTACTTCCAATATATCAGTTAGCCCAAAGCGTTTAAATAGTTAACAATAAACAATTAATAAATAACAAAACAACAATGAATTTTAAAAACAAAAGAAGGGGGTTTACTCTAATTGAAATGTTAATAGTAATAACTATTATTGCTCTTTTAGCCTCTTTGATTTTAGTAGGAATGGGTGGAGCTAGGGCAAAAACCAGGGATTCAAGAAGAATAGCAGATTTGCATAATGTTATGAATGCTCTGGAGCTTTATTATGCCAAATTTTATGATTATCCTGATGATAGTAACTGGGATGGTTTGGTGGCTGCTTTAACTACTGGAGACATTGGTGTTACACGAGTCCCTAAAGATCCTTTATCGCCCAATAAAACTTATGAATATGGCGTATCAGGAGATAATCAAGATTACGTATTAAAAGCTACTTTAGAAACAGAAGATCATGCTTTAGAAGAGGATATTGATGGTTCTGTTTATGGGTTAGATTGTGGCAGTGGTGGTTCTGATACAGATAGTTTTTATTGCATTCGTCCATAATAAATAATATTAATGATGATTTCATTGACCTTTTTGGTTTTTATTTTTGGAACCATAATTGGCAGCTTTTTAAATGTCGTAATTGACAGAGCTGATATGAAAGAATCCCCTGTAAAGGGGCATTCTTTTTGTATTTATTGTCATAAAATTTTAACTTGGTGGGAATTAATTCCAGTTTTTAGTTTTTTTGCGCTAAAAGGTAAGTGTTCTTCTTGTAAGCATAAGCTTTCTTGGCAATATCCTTTGGTGGAAATAGGAACAGGTTTGTCTTTTGTGTTTCTTTTTTGGCGTTTTTTTCGTTTTCCATTTATAAATTTTGCTTTATTACAAAATATTACTTTTGAGAGTTTGTTTATTTTTCTTACTTTTTGTATTTGGCTATATTGGGTTGCTGTTTTAATTATTGTTTCTGTTTATGATTTTAAAAAATATTTAATTTTAAATGAAGTATTAGTTCCGGCAATAATCTTTAGTTTTTTTTGGAAAATAGTTTTGGGATTTTTAGTCCAAAAAGAATTCTTTCATTTTATCCCATATCTCATTCGTTTTCTAGGTGAAAAAGGTTTTATTTTTGGCTATTACTCATATTTTATTTGTATGTTTTCTGGAATCATTTTTGCATGCGGAATTATTTCTTTTTTGGTATGGATAACTAAAGAAAAAGCTATGGGATGGGGTGATGCTATTTTAGCTTTGTTTCTAGGCATTATCTTAGGATGGCCAGAAGTATTGGTAGCATTTATTATTGCTTTCTTATCAGGAGGAGTAGTGGCTTTAACCCTTCTTTTTTTAAGGAGGAAAACTATGAAGAGCTATCTTCCATTTGCGCCATTTTTATCTTTTGGAGCCCTGACAGTTATGTTTTTTGGTGATATAATAGTAGAGAAGTATTTATTGCTATTGTTTTAATAAGTATTTTCTTTAAATTATGGAATTAAAAATTACAAAATTTAAAAGTAAGGCTTTTACTCTTATTGAAATGCTGGTAACCTTAGGTATCATTACAGCGTTGAGTTCTATGATTTTGGTTTATTCAAGAAAAAGCGAAACAGTTAGTAATCTAATCCGCGAAGGCGACCATATAGCATTTGAATTACGAAGAGCTCAAAACCAGGCGATGTTGATGTTACAACAGGATTCTGATAGCGAGCAAATTTGTGGTTGGGGAATTTATGTAGATCAAGCAAACCCAGAGCAATTCATATTATTTGCAGATTTATGTTTACCAGATCAATCAACAGGAAATGAAAAATATGATCCAGATGAAGAAGTTGAAATTATTCCTCTTTTAAGAGGGGTAGAAATTTTTGAAAGTAATATTTCTTCTGTTGTATTTATTCCTCCAGAGCCGAGAATAAAATTTGATCCTGATTTAGGTGATGGAACTAATGCAAGTATTAAAATTCAATTAAAGAACCAACCTGGAGCATATTACGAAATACAAGTTTCTGAAGCAGGGCAAATTTATAAAGAATTACAAGGAATATGATAAAAAAAAGACAAAAAGCTTTCACTCTTATTGAAGTTTTAATTGCTATTACGATTCTGATTGTTGGAATTCTTTCCGCATTTATTCTTGTTACAAGAGCTCTTTATAACGTCGCTGTTATTAAGGATAGATTAACAGCCAGTTTTTTAGCTCAAGAGGGAATAGAATTAACACGGCAGATTAGAGACTCTAATCTTTTACGTATGCTTGGTGAAGAATCTGTAGACTGGAGAGATGGATTAGAAGATGGTACATACATTATTGAGTCAAAAGTTGATAGTGAAGAATCTATAAAATTAGTTTCTATTGGAGAAGACGAAAATCGTTTTTTCCTTTATAATGATACTCTTAAAATTTATAATTATAGTATTGGAGAACCAACGACTTTTGATAGGAAAATAAAAATTACAGGTATTAATGATGATGAAATTCGTATAGAGTCTATAATGCAATGGAAAACCAAAAGAATTGATTTTGATTTAACTGTTGAAAACCATTTATATAATTGGTTAAAACTATAAGTAAGGTTCGGATATTGTTTTAAAATTATGAAATTTAGAATTAAAAATTACAAAATTACAAAATTGAAAACAAAGGCTTTTACTCTTGTTGAAGTTTTAGTTTCGGTAAGCCTTTTTGTGATGGCTATAGTAGCTCTTTCGCAAGTATATATATCAATTATACGTTCAGAAAGAATTGCTTACGCTCTTTTAAATAGTGAAAATAATATTAGGAATAGTTTGGAGATTATGGCGCGTTCAATTAGACTTGGTAAGAATTTTGAGATTTTACCAGATAACAAAAGATTATGTTTTGATTATTATTTAGAGGGAGCTTGGGAAGGATATTGTTATCGTTTTAATGTTGATGATTATACCTTAGAAAAATTAAGCAAGGATGGTTCTTATGTATCTATGCTTGATCCATCGTTAAAAGTTAATTATGGGCAATTTTATAATAAAGGAGGTTTATCTGATTCTCAGTCGGTAATAATCATTGTTTTAGAAGTTTCTACCAGTGTCAGGCAGCAGCAATATTTATTTAATTTACAAACCGCTATAACTCCAAGATATTTAGGGGGAGAAATTTAATTATGAAAGATTTTAATACTAAGTACACAATACACAATATACAATATAGACCCTCTGGCCAGATATTTTTAATGAGTATTTTAATTTTGAGCGCTGTGATGGTATCTGCTTTATTTTTAATGTCTATTTTTATTAAAGATTTTCGTCAATCTGTAGAAACATCAGAATCTGTTAAAGCATTCTATGCGGCTGACTCAGCTATGGAATGGCAGATTTATAATAGTTTAAATGATCCAGAGGCTTCTGCTCCAGTGATGATTAATGGTACTAGTTATGATTCTCAGAATAATTTTTCCACTACTGGCAATATTAAAACAACTGGGGTTTCAAGACGAGTTCGCCGTGGACTTGAAGTTAACTTCTAAGGGGCTATGAATAAATTGGAAGTCAAAAAGAGGATTGAGAAGCTCAGGAAGGCAATACGAAAATACCGTTACGCTTATCATATTTTGAACCAATCAACAATTTCAGACGAAGCATTAGATTCTTTAAAAAAAGAATTATTTGATTTTGAACGGCAATATCCAGAATTTATTACTCCTGATTCTCCCACCCAAAGAGTAAGTGGAAAACCATTAAAGAATTTTAAAAAAACGGAACATAACGTTCCGATGTTTTCATTAAATGACGCTTTTAGTGAAGAAGATATGTATGATTGGTATGAAAGGATTAAAAAACTCCTTCCATCTTTGGTCAAAATAGATTTTTATTGCGAGTATAAATTTGATGGTTTGGCAATTTCTTTAGAATACAAAGATGGGATTTTAGAAATTGGTTCAACTCGAGGAAATGGGAAGATAGGTGAGGATGTCACGCAAAATCTTAAAACTATAGATGCTATCCCTTTACGCTTATTAAAAAATGAAGAGATTATTGACAATTTAATTAAAGCAGGAATGGGAAAAATAGCTAAACGCTTGGAAAAAGATTTCCCTCGTAATTTAGAAGTGAGAGGAGAAGTACTTTTGGATAAAAAAGAATTTGAGCGGATTAACAAAGAGCGAATAAAACAAGGACTTTCCCCTTATGCTAATCCTCGTAATGTTGCCGCTGGTTCAATACGGCAATTAGATTCCAAAATTACATCAAGTCGTCGTTTGGATTCTTATATCTATGAATTAGTCACAGATTTAGGCCAGGAAACTCATGAACAAGCACATTTAATTTTAAAAGCATTTGGGTTTAAGACTCATAATGATAATAAAAAAGCGAATTCTTTAGAAGAAATTTTTGTTATTCATAAACAAATAGGAAAACAAAGGGATAATTTGCCCTATGAAATTGATGGTGTAGTTGTTATAGTAAATAATAATGAGTATTTTGAAAAATTAGGAGTAGTGGGTAAAGCTCCACGTGGCGCGATAGCTTATAAATTTCCTTCCAAAGAAGCCACAACAATTATAGAAGATATTATTATTCAAGTAGGGAGAACAGGCGTTTTAACTCCAGTAGCAATTTTAAAACCAATTCAAATAAGTGGAGTAACTGTTACTCGTGCTACTCTTCATAATAAAGAAGAAATAAAAAGATTGGGAATAGAAATAGGTGATACTGTGATAGTAAATCGGGCTGGTGATGTTATTCCTCAAGTTGTAAAGGTTCTAAAAGATTTACGGATTGGTAAGGAAAAGGTTTTTCAGATGCCTAAAAAATGTCCGGTTTGTGGATATTCTATTAAAGAAGACGATGGTGGGATTTTAGTTCGTTGCCTAAATAAGGATTGTTCTGCTCGTTCTCAGGAAAGACTTTATCATTTTATTGGAAAGGGGGCATTTGATATCAAGGGTATTGGTCCAAAATTGATTGATAGATTTTTGGATGAAGGGCTAATTCAAGACGCTGCTGATTTATTTGATTTAAAAGAAGGGGATATTGCTCCATTGGAAAGATATGGGGAAAAATCTAGTCAAAATATTATTTTTACAATTCAAGCAAATAAAAATATATTATTAAACCGATTTTTGTTTGCTTTAGGCATTCTTCATATTGGAGAAGAAACAGCATTGCTTTTAGCTAAATATTTCCAAAGAAAACTTCATTTGGATAAATTCTCAATTCAAAATTTAATAAAAGTCGGTTCTGGCTTAGAGCAAGAAGAATTAGAAAAAATTCCTTCTATTGGACCCAAAGTAGGGCAGGCAGTATATGAGTGGTTTAATAATAAAAAGAATATTGAGTTTCTTAAAAATCTTAAACAAAAAGGCATAAAATTATTGCCCATGGTTATTCCAAAAGAAAGAGGAGAATTAAAAGATTTAGTTTTTGTAATCACCGGGGTTTTAGAATCAATGTCTCGCGAGCAAGCAAAGGAGAAAATAGTAAATCAAGGCGGTAGAGTAAACGAAACTCTTTCTTCAAAAACAGATTATTTAATTGCTGGCGAAAAACCAAGTTCCAAATATGAAAAAGCAAAAAGATTAGGAATAAAAATTATTAATGAGAAAGAATTTCTAAAGATAATATAATGCAAATTCATTCGTAATTCGTTCATTTTTATGGATTTTACAGAAATAGACCATTTACTAAAATTAGCAAGAATAGAATTATCTTCTCAAGAAAAAGAGAGGATTGCTTTAGATCTTGAAAACATTTTAGATTATGTAAGACAATTACAAAAAGTGAATACTAATGGCATAGAACCAATGACAGGCGGCACTTTACTTGAAAATATTTATCGCGAAGACAAAATTGATAAACAAAAACAGAATGTGAGTAAAGAATTAAAAGAATCTGCTTCTTCTTTAAAAGATGATTATTTTAAAATACCACCAATTTTCTAAAGTATGATTAAAGAAATACATCAAAAATTAGTTGACAGAGAGATTACTGCCACAAAATTGATTAGTAGTTATTTTGAAGTAATTAAGGAAAAAGATTCACAAATTAAAGCCTTTTTAACTTTGACTAAAGATCAAGCATTGGAACAAGCTGAAAAAATAGATGAGAAGATTAAGAAAGGAAAGAAAATTAATATTTTAGAGGGAATTCCTTATGCAGTTAAAGATAATATGTTGGTTAATGGAGTAAAGACTACTGCAGGTTCAAAGATATTAGCAAACTATACAGCTTCTTTTGATGCAACAGTAATAAAAAAACTAAAAGAACAGGGGGCAATTGTATTAGGAAAAACAAATATGGATGAATTTGCTATGGGATCTTCAACAGAAAATTCAGCTTTTTTTACAACAAAAAATCCATATGATTTGGAAAGAGTTCCAGGTGGTTCTTCTGGAGGTTCTGCAGCGTCCGTAGCGAGTAAGATGTCAGTTTTTGCTTTGGGGTCAGATACTGGGGGATCAATTAGGCAACCAGCTAGTTTTTGTGGCGTAATTGGGTTTAAACCAAGCTATGGTTCAGTTTCCCGTTATGGGCTTATTGCATTGGCTTCATCTTTGGATATTATAGGTCCACTAGCCCAAAGTGTGGAAGATGCGGAAATAATTTTTAAAAGCATTACTGGTAAAGACCAAATGGATTCAACTTCTTATAATTTAGAAAAAATACACAATACACCGTACAGAATACAGAATACAGTTTTCGGATTGCCTAAAGAATATTTTCAAGAAAGGTTGGATGATAAAATCAAGAAAGCTATTGAAGAAGTGATCAAAAAGATTAAATCCCAAGGAGCAACAATTAAAGAAGTTAGTTTGCCTTCTACTTCTTATGCTTTGCCTTGTTACTATATTATTATGCCTGCTGAAGCAAGTTCTAATTTAGCTCGTTTTGATGGTATTCGTTATTCCCCGATGAACAATTATCCTAATTTGCATGATTTATATTTTAAAACCAGAGGAGAAGGATTTGGAGCAGAAGTGCGTAGAAGAATAGTTTTAGGAACTTATGTTTTATCAAGCGGTTATTATGATGCTTATTATAAAAAAGCCCAGCAGGTAAGAAGATTAATTGCTAAAGAATTTGATAAAGTTTTTCAGAAAGTTGATTTTCTCATTACTCCTACTTCTCCTACGTTTCCTTTTAAGATTGGTGAAAAAATTGATGATCCATTATCAATGTATCTTTCTGATATTTTTACAGTGGGTGCTAATATTGTCGGCGTACCAGCAATAAATTTGCCTTGTGGGCAAGCAGGCAATTTGCCTATAAATATGCAGATTATTGGACCATATCTTTCTGATTTTTCATTATTAAATATAACAAAAACAATTGAAGATATTATTTTATAATGACAGAATTTATTTTTACTTATTTTTTTTATTTTAAATCTTTTTGTCTTGCAATGTGTTGCGGGTTATTGATCGGAATTATTTATTATTTTTGGAAATTACGTCTTTTTACTAAATGGGCAGAAAGATGGCAAAATTGGTGGGGGATTATTCCGGTTTTTTCTTTATCTGGTAAAAGGCGTAAAGAATGGAAAAAAATTGATAAACTTTTAAAAGAATCAAATCAATCTTCATGGAAATTAGCAGTGTTTAAGGCAGAAGCCATAGCGAAAAAAACATTAAATTTTATGGGGTATGCTGGGGATGATTTTACAAAGATTTTAGATGAATTAAGATTTAGAGGGTATCAAAATTTGGAAATTTTATTTCAGCTTCATAATATTGGAGAAAAGATTATTGGAGACAAAAATTTTTCTTTGAGCCAAAATAGAGCAAAAGAAATTGTACGCATATATAAGAAATTTTGGGATGAATTATTAAATACTCTGTGAGGGTTGCATTTAACCTACTTTTCTTTTATAATAAAAACCGCGGGGTGGAGAAGTAGTATCTCACGAGGCCCATGAAAATTTTGTGGCCCAGGATGGTAACGTTCTGTGGAAAAACTCTCTAAATTGCCGGGAACCCCTTAAGGTAATTTATATTTTAAGGGCAATCAGCAGCCAAGCTTCTTATATTTTTTGTAAAGTTATAAGAATAAGGTTCAGAGACTATAATGGGAGCTCCCTTTATAAAGAAGGGAGATGGGATAGTCCATTCCATTTGGTAACAAGTGGTAGTATTAAGAACCTCGAGACGCTGGTGCAATTCCAGCCCCCGCAACAAAATATTATGCCAGGGTAGCTCAGTCGGTTAGAGCATAGCACTCATAAAGCTAAGGTCGTGGGTTCAATTCCCACCCCTGGCACTTATCAAAATATGCCGATTTTCAAAACAAAAGATGAGGATTTTTTTAAAAAGTGGACATCGAAAATGGCATATGTATTAGGATTTATTGCTGCTGATGGAAGTCTAATAAAAAATAAAAGAGGAGCTTGTTTTTTAGAAATTCAGTCCATTGACAAGGAGATTATTTGTAAAATCAAAAAAGCACTGCGTACAAATCTTGCTGTAGGCCTATATCAACCAAAGAATAAGAATTATAGTAAAAGATATAGGTTGCAAGTAGGGTCAAAAGAGATTTTTAAGGATTTGTTAAATTTAGGTATTGGCTCTAGAAAGAGTAAAACAATAAAACTCCCTATCTTATCAAATAAATATTTTTCCCATTTTCTACGTGGATATTTTGATGGAGACGGATGTGTGAATATTTGTACATATCAGAGAAAAAATAGAAAAAACCTTTCGACTATTCTTAGTTCTGAATTTGCATCAGGAAGTAAGGACATACTCATTGAAATAAAAAATAGGCTTCAGGAAATGAATATTATAAAAGGAGGTTCATTTTTTTATAATCAAGGTTATCGTCTTTCGTTTTCTATTAATGATTCATTGCGTCTTTATGAGTTTATGTATAGCGATTTGGATAATGATTTATATTTAAGTAGAAAAAAATGTATATTTGAGGAATATTTAAAACGCAAAAATTAATTATTTAAATGGGCCGGTGGAGCAGTCAGGAGTGCTCGGATCCCTGTCACGGATCAGGTCACGGGTTCAAATCCCGTCCGGCCCGCTAATCCCTGCCCTCGTAGCTCAGTGGATTAGAGCAGGACACTCCTAAGGTCAAGGTCGCAGGTTCGAATCCTGCCGAGGGCACCATTTAAAAGATTTTTATAAGAAACACTTAATTTAAATTTATATATCATTAAATTATGGAGAAAATAGGAGCAGAACAATTACAACCAAAGGATAATGTAGAAAAGAATAATGTAGAGAAGAAGGAATCTACGGAAAAAAAAGAATGTTTTGTTTGCGGGAATTGTGAATTTTATACAGATAAAATTGAAGATATTCATCAAGAAACATCAAGGGGTGTATCCCATGAATGTCCTAATTGTGTTAGTGGTCTCAAACAAAGTTCTTTCGAAGATATAGATGAATTACATTGTAAATTAGAGAAATTACATCGCAAATTAGAAAAAAAGTATAAGCTTGAATTTCTGGACACAAGTTACACGATAAGAGAAGATTGTGAAAAGTGTCGTGCATTGAAAAAAGATCAATAGTAATTTAGTTGTAGATATGCGTGGTTTAGCTCCCAGAGCTATTAAAAAATCGTCAGCAAGGCGATTTTTTGGTAGAATATAGATAAATATTTAAAAGGTCGCAAAAAATTCATTTTTTTTCTATGGTAAACAACAAATTAAAAATTGGAGTTTGTGGATTAGTTTGTAGCAAATGTCCAAAATATGTCATAAAAGAATGTCATGGATGTCAGCCAAATGAAGTTTGTCCCCTTCCTGCTTGTGCTAAAGGAAAAAGCTTGGATTATTGTTTTGACTGCAAAGAATTTCCTTGCCAAAAGAACTATGAAAAAGGACCCATAGTTTCCGAACTTTTAGATCATTGGAAAGGGAACAAGAATAAGAAAGATGATTAATCTTAATAAGACTTTTTCAACTACATTAAAACCAATTCCGCCGTATAATTTTGATTCCACAGTTTTAAAACCAGCGCATTATCCTGACCCTTTGAAAGTTTATGAAGCTGGCAAGTATTGGTTTGTTTTAAGGTTAAACAAAAAAGTTTATGGAATTAAGTTGCTTAACAAAGGAGTAGTTAACAAACCTGAAATCCAGATTGTTATTTTTTCAAAAACAAAACCATCTCAAAATGAAATAAAGGATATTATTGAGGAAGTAAGTTATAGATTTGAATTCCAGCGAGATATTTCAGAATTTTTCAAGAAATTTAAAAAGGATAAAGTTCTCTCACCGTTTATTAAAAGATGGTATGGTATGCATGGAAGTTGCGCCCAAGATTTATATGGATTATTAATGATAGGGATATTTTTGCAAAATACTGTTATTAAAAGAACTGTCCAGATGACCAAAAATATGCTGGAAAAATATGGTATCAAGGTAAAATTTGACAATAAAGAAGTTTATTATTTTTGGACGCCAGAAGAAATAATAAAAATACCTGAAAAAGAATTAAGAAATCTAAAAGTAGGATATAGAGCTAAATTGTTTATCAAGCTCTCTCAATCATTTATCAAAGAAAAGATTAATGAATATGAATTAAGGCAGCTACCTGTAGAAGAAGCAAAAGAAAGATTGCTTAAACTATATGGTGTTGGTCCAGAAACTGTCAGAATTTTATTAGTTGAAGCATTACACCATTATGATATTTTTGATCATATTGCTCCTTGGCAACAAAAGATTTATTCCAGATTATTATTTAATAAGAAATTAGTTTCAGTTGATAAAATTATTAAGTACGTCAATAGTAAATGGGGTGAGTGGGCAGGTTTAGCAGCAAGTTATATTTGGGAAAATATTTTCTGGAAAAGAAAGCAAGGTAAAAAGATAGACTGGCTGGAAAAAGAAATAAGATTATAAAATTCGGTTGACAAAAAGGATTTTTCTTATATAATAGTTATTACCTTACTTTATAAGGTGCTCTTTGATAATTTAATAGTTAATAAGTTCAATCTTTTCTGGTTATTCCAAGATCTTAAATGAGGATTTGATCCTGGTCCAGGATGAACGCTAGCGGTGTGGATAAGGCATACAAGTCGTACGGTCCCGATTTATCGGGATAGTGGCAAACGGGTTAGTAATACCTTGGTAACTTACCATCAAGATGGGGATAGTTCGTTGAAAGACGAAGTAATACCCAATAGTTCCTAATTTTCTATGAAGATTAGGATAAAGGAGCAATCCGCTTGATGATAGACTTAGGTCCTATCAGCTTGTTGGTGAGGTAA